>JASHYA010000321.1 GCA_030043315.1 Acidimicrobiales bacterium | reverse complement strand
CAGCGCCATGAGCTCCTCGGGCAGGGTCGTGAGGTCGCCGGCCCCGAGGGTGACGCAGAGATCGCCGGGCCGCAGCGCCGCCGCCACCACCGCGCGCAGCTCGTCGCGCGACGACGCGTAGACGACCGGGGGTGCCCCGGCGTGACGGTCCACGGCATCGGCCACGAGCCGGCCCGAGACGCCTGGTACCGGGGGTTCCCCCGCGCTGTAGACGTCGGTGACGAACAGGAGGTCCGCGTCGTCGAACGCGGAGGCGAACGACTCCGCGACCGCTGCCGTGCGGGTGTAGCGGTGGGGTTGGAAGACCGCCACGATGCGCTGCCAGCCCCCGGCCTTGGCCGCAGCGAGGGTTGCGCGGGCCTCGGAGGGGAGGTGCGCGTAGTCGTCGACGAAGGTCACCTCTCCCGCCTCCCCGCGGAACTCGAAGCGGCGCGGGACCCCCGCAAAACGCGCGAGCGCCGCCGCGGCGGCCGCCACTGGTGCGCCGGCCTCGAGAGCTCCGACCACGGCGAGCGCGCCGTTGCGCGCGTTGTGGACGCCCGGGACGGCGAGCTCGATCCTTCCCACCGACCCGGTCGGCGCGTACAGGTCGAAGCCGACCGAGCTGCGTCCGGTCACGACGCCGCGCATGCGGTAGGTCGCGTCGGCCGACGTGCCGACGGACACCGCACCCGCGTCGGCACCCAGGCGGGCGGCGACCGGGTCGTCCGCGCTCACCACCTGACGACTCGACGACGCGAGGTATCGGGCGAAGGCGTCGGTGAGCGAGTCGAAGGAGCCGTAGTGATCGAGGTGGTCCGGCTCGACGTTGGTGACGAGCGCGATCTCGGAACGGAGCGAGCTGAACGAGCCGTAGCTCTCGTCGGCCTCCATCACGAGCCACTCGCCGGCGTCCCACACGGCGTTCGTGCCGGTCTCGTTCACGTCCGCGCCGATGAGGTACGAAGGACGCATTCCCGCCTCGACGAGGATCAGGGAGAGCATGGACGCGGTGGTCGTCTTGCCGTGGGTGCCCGCGACCGCGACGCACCTTCTGCTCTCAGCGATCGCGGCGAGGACCGAGGAACGGCGGGCGACGGGGATCCCGAGTCGCCTCGCCTCGACGAGCTCGATGTTGTCGTCGGGCACTGCGGGTGAGTAGGTGACGAGGTCGGCGCCCAAGATGTGCTCCGGGGCGTGGCCGATCGAGACCCCGATGCCTGACGCGCGCAGCCGTTCGGTGACCGGGGACGCCTTGATGTCGCTGCCGCTGACGTCGTGGCCCATCTCGACGAGCACCGTGGCGATCGCGCTCATCCCGACGCCTCCGACGCCGACCACGTGGACGTGGCGGGGCCGGGTGAGGTCAACCTCGACGGAGGAGGAGGCAAAGCTCCTCGAGTCGTCAGCGGGCATGGGCCACCACCAGCTCGCCGATGCGGTCCGCCGCGTCGGGCCGGCCGATCGCTCGCGCGGCCTCCCCCATCTGCCGCAGCCGCTCCGCGTCGTCGCAGAGGTCGTCGAGCATCGTGGCGAGACGGTCGGGGTCGCAGTCGGCGTCGGGCACCAGGAGGGCGGCACCCGCGTCGACGAGCGCGCGGGCGTTGGCGGTCTGATGGTCCCCGGGCGCGCCCGGTAGTGGCACCAGCACGGACGGGACACCTGCGACCGCGAGCTCCGCGACGGTGCTCGCGCCCGCGCGGCACACCATCACGTCGACGGCTTCGTAGAGCCGCGCCACGTGGTCCTCGAACTCGACCATGCGGTAGCAGAGGCCGTCGCCCCAATGGGCCGCGCCGCCGGCGGAAGGAGCGGAGGAAGCAGGGGGGGAAGGGGAACCGGAGGTGCAGGACGCGAGCCCGCGCGCCGACGCGTCGTGTCGTACCTGCGCCGCGTCGCGTCGGCCCGTCACGTGGTAGAGCGCACGGTCCTTTCGCCCGCGCCAGCGTTCAGCGAGACCGAGCGCCGCCATGTTCACCCGCCGCGCGCCGAGGGAACCACCCATGACCCCGACCACCTTGCGGTCCGCAGGCAGCTCGAGCGCGTTTCGCGCACGCGCCGCGGCCTGCTCGCTGCGGTCGACCCCGATGATCTCGGGACGGACGGCCACCCCGGTCACCACCGACCTCGGGAGCCCGGTGCCCGGGAAGGCCACCGCGTTCGCCACAGCGCGCTTCGCGAAGAGGCGGTGGACCGCACCGGGCACCGCGTCGATGGTCACGAGCACGAGCGGCACGCCGAGCGCGACCGCAGCGGCGTCGGCTGGAAAGCTCGCATAGCCGCCGACGGAGACCACCACGCGCGGCCGTCGACGGGCGAGGTCCACGACCTCCCGAAGGCTCGCGCGCACCAGCCCTGACACGGCGCCGAGGTTCGCCCACAGCGACGCGGCGTCGACCCGACGCACGATGCCGCGGCCCGGCAGGAGCGTGAAGGGGAACCCCTGGCCGGCGAGGAGCAGCGCCTCCTGGCCGCGGCGTGACCCGACGAGCTCGATCGTCTCCGGCTCGTGACCGAGCGCACCGATGGAGCGCGCGATCGCCAACGCGCAGAAGACGTGGCCGCCCGTTCCCCCTCCCGAGACGACGGCGAAGGGTCTCTCGGTCATCCCGCCCTGATCCGGTGACCCGCCCCGGTCCGGTGCCCGACGGTGAGGCGGCCCTCGCCGGCGGTCTGCTCGCCTCGGGCGATGCTCACGAGGACGCCCGCGCCCGCCATCGTGATCACGAGCGAGGACCCTCCATAGGAGATCAACGGGAGCGGGATCCCGGTCACCGGGAGGAGCCCGATCACCGCCCCCACGTTGATCACCGTCTCGACGGCGAACCATGCGACGATCGCGACCGCCAGCAGCCCGCCGAACCGGTCGGCAGCCCGGTTCGCCGCCCGGAGGCCGAACCAGCACAGTGCGCCGAGGAGCGCGAGGACGCCGAGGGTCCCCACGAGCCCCAGCTCCTGGCCGATCACCGAGAAGATGAAGTCGGAGTGGGGATTGGGCAGGAAGCCCCACTTCTCGGTGCCGTCGCCCAGCCCCACGCCCAAGATGTGCCCGGACCCGAGGCCGATGAGCGACTGGACCACCTGGTAGCCCGAGCCCGACGCGTGCGCCGTCGGGTTGAGGAAGGACAGCAGCCGCTCGCGCCGGTAGGGATCGACGAGGCTCACCACGACGGCCACGAGCGCGATCAGGCCACCGACCTTCAAGATCGGCCGGAACGACACCCCGGAGACGAACAGGACCGACAAGCCGATGCACCCGAGCACGACCGCGGTGCCCATGTCCGGCTCCGCCAGCACCAACCCGGCAGCCGCGACGGTGACGAAGAGGAGCGGCCCGATCACGGTCCGCTCTGCACCTCCCGCCTCCTGTTTGCGGACCACCAGGTCGGCGCCGAAGACCGCCAGCGCGAGCTTCATGATCTCCGAGGGCTGTACGTCGAAGGACCCGAACCCGATCCACCTGCTCACCCCTGTCGCCTTCACTGCGAGGTGCGGCACCAGGACCACGACGAGACCGCCGAACGCCACGAGCATGAAGAGCCGCGCGAACCGTCGCCATTTGCGGTAGTCCATTCGGCTCGTCACGACCATGACCAGCGTGCCGAGCGCGAGCCACATGCACTGGCGGATGAGGATCGACCACGCCGAGCCGTACGTCTCGATCGAGACGATCTCCGACGCGGACCCGACCATGACCGTCCCCATGACGCAGAGCGCGCCAACGAGCGTCACGATGATCATCGAGGTGGGCATCTCGCGCAGGAGGACCACCACGCGTGCCTGGCGCGCCACCGACTTGGTCGCCGTCATGGGACTTTCCCTCTCGGTTTCTTCGACTGCTCGGATCCCGACGCTCCATCGTCGCCGACCCGGACGTCTCGGTGGGGGACCGTCGTCATCAGATCTTCGTAATCGTGAGGTAGACGCCGTAGAAGATGCCGAGCGCGAGCGCGGCGAAGAGGCCTGCGCAGATCCACAGCCGCACGATGACCGTGGTCTCGGGCCAACCGATCAGTTCGAAGTGGTGATGGATCGGGGCCATCCGCAGGATCCGCTTGTGGAAGAGCCGGAAGCTCACGACCTGCCCGATCACCGACAGCGTCTCGATCACGAACAGCCCCCCGAGGATGGGGAGGAGCAGGTCGAGGTTCAACAGGAGGCACACCGCCCCGAGGCCGGACCCGAGAGCCAGTGATCCGGTGTCGCCCATGATGATCTTGGCGGGCGCCGCGTTCCACCACAGGAAGCCGAGGCATGCACCGCCGAGCGCCACCGAGGTGAGGGCGAGGTCGATCCCGTAGGCGGGCAGGAGGTGGAAGATCCCGCGGTGACGGAAGATCCAGTACCCGAGGATCGCCAGCACCGTGAAGCAGAACGTCGAAGACCCGGCTGCGAGCCCGTCGAGTCCGTCGGTCAGGTTCACCGCGTTGGAGGTCGCCACGAGGACGAAGACCGCGAAGATGACCCAACCCACCTGTCCGAGCTGGATCCCGGGCGTGTTCAGCCGCGTGAAGGACAACCTCGTGGAGGTGTGCGCCCAGTGCACGGCGAGCACGGCGAAGAGCAGCGACGCGACCACCTGCGCGCCGAATTTCGCGCGCTTGTTCAGTCCGAGACTGCGGTGGTTCCGCACCTTGATCCAGTCGTCGAGCGCACCGATGGCCCCGAAGAGGAAGATGGTGATGACGACGAGAAGCCCCTCGGCGGAGAAGTTCACACCGGTCCCGAAGTGGCCGATGACGTAGCCACCGCCCACGGCGCCGACGATGGCGATCCCCCCCATGGTGGGCGTCCCCGCCTTCGCCGTGTGGCTCGCCGGCCCCTCCTCCCGGATGTGCTGGCCGATCCGGTTGCGCAGCAGCCAGCGCATGAGGATCGGCGTGCCGAGGATGGCGAGCCAGAACGCGGAGGCCCCCGCCGCCATGATCGAGAGCACGGTCAGCCACCTCTGCCGGAGCGACGACCGGGGGCGAGCGACGCCAGCACCTCGGCGGCGACCGCCCGATCGTCGAACGGGAGTCGACGCTCCCCCACCTCCTGTACCGTCTCGTGCCCTTTGCCCGCGACCAGCACGACGTCGCCGGGGCGGGCGCGCTCGATCGCCGCTTCGATGGCAAGGCGCCGGTCCGGCTCGACGACGGGGTCCGCCCCCGCCGGCTCGAGTCCGTCGATCCCGCCCAGCACCTCTCCGATGATCGCGGCGGGGTCTTCGTGACGAGGATTGTCCGAGGTGACGACGACGAGGTCCGCCGACCGCGCGGCCGCCGCCCCCATGAGCGGGCGCTTCAGGGAGTCGCGGTCGCCGCCGCATCCGAAGACCACGATGGTCCGTCCGCCGCCTGCCGCGGCGACCCGTCGGGCCTCGGCGAGTGCGGCCTCGAGCGCGGCAGGGGTGTGCGCGTAGTCGACGAGCACGGAGAAGCCCAGGGTGCCGGTGTCGACGACCTCCATCCGGCCCGGGACGGGCCGGGCGGCCGACAGACCCTCGGCGACGACCGCCGGTGTGACCCCGAGGGCGACGGCGGCCTCGGCAGCGAGCTGCGCGTTCGTGACGTTGACGAGACCGGTCAGCGGCACGACGACCCGTTCGCCGCGCCAGGTGAAGGCCGAAGAGCCGACGCCCAGGACCACATCGGCCACCCCTGTCGAGGTGCACGCGACCGCGGGGATCCGCACGCGCTCGAGGATCCGCCGGCCCCACGGGTCGTCTGCGTCGACGACCGCCACCTTCGCCCGGTCGACCTCGAACAACATCGCCTTCGCCTCGAAGTACGCCTCCATCGACCCGTGGAAGTCGATGTGGTCGTGGCTCAGGTTGGTGAAGACCGCCACGTCGAACCGCACGGCGTCGACGCGCGCCTGGACCAGCGCGTGGCTCGACACCTCCATCGCGACCGCGGGACGTGGTGTCCGAGGGTGCGCGTCCCGGAGCGTCGCGAACGCCCGCTGGAGGTCGGTGGACTCCGGGGTGGTCCGTACGCCGGTGAGGGTGCCGATGACCGTCGTCGGGTGACCCGCGTGCTCGAGGGCCGCGCCGAGGAGGTGCGTGACCGTGGTCTTGCCGTTGGTCCCCGTCACGCCTGCCGTGAGGAGCGAGGTGGCCGGGTGGCCGTAGAAGGCGGCGGCGAGGTGCGCCATCGCCGCACGTCCGGTACCCGGGGCGACCCGGACCTGGACGACCTCGCGGGGAAGCGGCCCGATGTCGTGCTCCCGCACCAGCCCCACCGCTCCCCTCTCGACGGCTTCGGCCGCATGGTCGTGGCCGTCGGCCTGCTTGCCGACGAGGCAGCAGAAAAGGGAGCCCGGAGCGACACGCCGGCTGTCGTGCTCGACACCGGTGACCTCGACGGCACCGGGGTCGCCCGACGTCTCGAGCACGTCGATCTCGTCGAGCAAAAGGGTCATGCGCACGGAAGGCAGGCAGGGATCACGGAGCCAGGGAACACGGACACGGACCATCCGTGAGCCGAGGCCCCAGCGGATGGTAGCCGCCTCACGTCGCGTCCCGGACCAGCGCTGTGAGTGTCTCGGGCGTCGCGACCTGTGGCTTGCCGTCGAGGCCCGGGGTCGTCGGCACGTCGTACCTGTGCAGGGCGTACGACATGATCTTGGAGAACACCGGGGCCGCCACCGCCCCGCCGAAGATCGGCGTCGGCCGGTCGAGCACCACGATCGCGGAGAGCACCGGGTGGTTGGCCGGGGCGAAACCGACGAACGTCGCGTCGTACGCGCCTGTGATGTAGCCCGGAGCGCCGTCGTCCGCGGCCACCTGCGCGGTGCCGGTCTTGCCGGCGACAAGGTACCCGGGTATCGCGGCCGCGACTCCGGTGCCGGCGTCGACGACCTGCTCGAGCATCGACACGAGCTCCTTGTTGACCGCGGGCGAGATGACCCTGTGCCGGGGCGACGGTGCCGTCGGCTGCACCGCTCCGTCCGGGGCGATCGTCGCGCGCACGAGCTTCGGCGTGACGAACGTCCCGCCGTCGGCGACCGAGTTGTAGGCGTCGAGCACTTGGAGTGGGCTCACCGCGTCCACCTGACCGATTGCGAGAGAGACGTAGTCGGTTGTCGACCACTCCGGGGATGTGACGATCAGGCCGGGCGACGCGCCGGGGAAGTGGAGGCCGGTTGTCCGGCCGAACCCGAGCCGCTTCACCTGTGCGAGGAGACGCGACTCCCC
>JASHYA010000320.1 GCA_030043315.1 Acidimicrobiales bacterium | reverse complement strand
ATCGCCGGCCTGCTTCCCTCGAATGCCCACTTCGCCAAAGCCTTCGGCACCCTTAGCGCCGAGTCGCTGCGGGACGCAGCAAACCGCGCGCCGAACCGGGCCGTGCTCTTCTACGCCACCGACGACGGGCAGGCCCAGACTCAGGTCGAGCGGCTCATCGTGGCCGCCGGCTTCGACCCCGTCAAGGCAGGCGGCGTGGACGCGGCCCTCCGCATCGAGATGTACGGCGACCTCCACCAATTCGGCGGACTGAACGGAAAGCTTGTCGACGTGGCAGAAGCTCGTGCCGCCATCGCCACCAGCAGCGCGCCATAGATGTCCCTGTCCCCGTTGGTGCCCCAGCGTCTCAGCAAGTTCTTGAGCCATCGACCTCTCCGTGCTAGGTGTGCGCCTTTTCGCGCCGCCACCTCGATGGCGGCATCCCGAAGTGCTGGCTGAACGCTCGGCTGAACGCCGCTTCGGAGCGGTAACCGCACCTCCGCGCAATTTCGCCTACTGCCTCTTCAGTTTCCCGGAGTAAGTCGGCGGCATCCGCGAGTCGCAGCAGCGCGACATACGCGACCGGCGTGTGACCCATTTTCCGGGCGAAACGCTCAGCGAACGCCGAGCGGGACAGGTTGCAGATCTGCGCCAAGCGGTCGATCGTCCACTCTTCGGCAGGTTCTGCGTGAATGGCGGCGATTGCCTCCCCGATGACCGGGTCCATGGCACCGGTAAGCCAGCCCTGCGGCGCATCGGGGCCCGTCGCCCAAGCGCGCACGACCTGGATGTACAACAAGTCCAGAATTCTCGAGATCATCTCGCGCGACCCCTGGGTCGGCTGCGTCATCTCCTTCATCAGCATCTGGGTACTGACGTCGAGCCAAAGCAGCGATTGATTCCCGACTCCGTGCAGCTGCAAGATCGGCGGGCGATGCGGCAGCAGGTGGACCTTTCGCGCATAGTCAGAGGAAAAGGTCCCAGTAAGCCACCGCGTCTCATGCCCACCGGTGACCACCTGGTGGTGTTGGTCCGACTCTCCAAGCGGGCGGGGGCGCACCCGTCGTCCACGGCGGACCACATGCGGGCGTCCAACTAGGACGACGTCTCCTCGACCGACCGGATACGCCGTGGTATCGCCTTCGACCTCCAACTCGAAGTCTCCCTGGCTCACGATGTGAATGGTCCCCCCGCTTTGACCGAACGAGATGGCGAAGGGATCAACTGGCGCGCAGCAGTAAACCTCCTCGCCCCGAAGCCTCACCCCTCGGAGCATCTCCGAGAGGATGTCTTGGGACCGCTTGCCGCCACCGCCGGCCGACCGGCTGTCCGAACTCCCCGAATTTGGACGACCTGCAAAGTTTCTCGGTGAATCAGTCATAGATTTTGCTTGATCGTATCCGTACGCTCCGATCGTGGGTGTGAACGGCAGCACGCGCCGTGTGGAGGCCCCTACAGCGGACCCCGAGCCAGCGGGCATCTGCGCCGAGGGTTGGCTACGTGACAGCTGACCCACACGACTTCACCCTCCCGCAGTCGCAGCGCCTGCGAGGCAAGACCGCGCTCATGGCCGTATCTCCCGGAGCCGGCGCCTTCGCAGCCATCGCACTCGCTCTGGCTCAGGCGGGAGCAAATCTCGCAGTGATTGGCGAGCCCGGTGCCGAGCTGCAGGACGTCACGGACACGGTGAGAGATCGACCCGTTCGCGTCCAGTCCCACAGCTGCGTCATAACGGATCCAGAGGAACTCGCCGGAGCGTTCCGCAGCGCCCTCAGCCTTTTCGGGCGGATCGATACCCTTGTGTGGATTGCCGATACCATCCCGTTCACGGCTCCATATGACAGCGTCGCGCCATCGATCTACGCGAAACAAGCCGAGCAGTCCCTAGTGGGGCTCGTGTCCGCGTGTCGGCAATTCGTCGACCTCATGGAAGCGGGTCTCACGGGTTCGATGATTGTTGTGACCAGTTCCCCGCCAGCGCGTGCGTGGCCCGGCATCACTGCTTCACTGACTAGGCAGATCATCGTCGAGGTTGTCCGAGGCATCGCCGCCCAATGCGACCAGCGCGGTACTCGAATCAACGTCGTCAGCTCCGAACCCACTTGCGATCCCTACCTCGTTGCCTACGACCCAGATCACCACGGCGTGGACAACGCTGAGCCGGCCACGCAGCTCGATCCGTCTTCGAGACTCGCCGCCGCCGTTGTCTGGCTGGCGTCTGGGGATGGCAACGGACCTAACGGCAAGCATTTCCAGGTCGGCCGACACTCGGACCTCCAGCTGGGTCAGCGCTGGCACCATCGGTTGACTGAAGTCCTTTCCGACATCTCAGTCGAACTACCCGAGGACCCAGAGACGCTGTCACTGTCTATTTGTAGTCAGAGACGGTTACCGGCCGTAGATCGGACGTCCCACCGATGGCCGTCGAGCGGCGCACCAACTTGACCTTCATCCTGTTCGTCCATTTGTGCCGATTTGAACCGACGACCCGAACTCACACGTTCCCGCAAGTCAGAAGTCATTTTCGCCGACCTCGTAGGTTGGCGGCTATCCGCGGCGTGATTCGCGCGTTAGCTACTACCGATTCGCCCGTCGTTCCGGTCGAGACCGTGCTGATGTTAGCGCCAGAAGGTGCCGTCTGACGTGCACAGTTGCGGAGGGAGCGACCTCCTGGCGGACGCGCTGCCGAAGCAGCCCACGGTCCTGCCAGCCACGGTGATCGCCGCCTTCTCGCCCGGTCGCAGGTTCAGAGCACGCAATGAACCGACCACCCAGACCTTCGGGTTCGTCACCCGACGAGCACGCCGGGCGCGACCTGGGCGGAAGCACCCGTCGGGCGACCGCCAGCCGGCCGCGGCCCGAATGCTTCCCCGGGCGATACGAGGCCATGACCGGCACTCTTCGGCGACAGCTGTATGGCGGCTGAGAACGCGACGGTGGCCTTCCGACGTGCACCAGCGCTAGCGACCAAGATCCGTGAGCGCCGCGTCGGGGTTAGCGGGGGTGTGAACGAACGCCGCAAGCACTGCGGCGATGGCGCAGGCTCCCGCACCGACCAAAAGAGCGACCCGCGGCCCACCGAGTGACGTGATCCAGCCGGTCACGATGCTACCGATCGGGGTCGTCCCGATATAGACGAAGACCCAGAGGGCCATGATTCTGCCGCGATAGGCGTTTGAGCTGTGTAACTGCAAGGTGGTGGAGCACAGGGTCACGAAACTAAATGCAGCTGCACCGGTGACGAGCAGCGTGACGCATGCGACAGCGACGTTGGGAGCCGATGCGGTGGCGCCCAACATGACACCGAAGCCCAGGGCAGCGAACAGGAGATAGGGGCGGCGCGGATGATGGATGAAGCCCACGGCGAGTGATCCAGCGATGGAGCCGACGCTGAGCATCACGGTCAAGAGTCCGTACGTTCCCGCGGTGCCGTGAAACGTGTCCTTGGCGAACACCGGCAAAATGACCGCAAAGTTGAAGGACAAGAGCCCGACTACCGACATCATGACGAGCGGCAGCCAGAGCTG
>JASHYA010000319.1 GCA_030043315.1 Acidimicrobiales bacterium | reverse complement strand
GGAAACGCCACCTGGAGGGAGGGGCTTGTGACCGTGGCGCCCGGCGACGTGTCAGCCATTGCCGCCGACCGGCTCTTCGACGGACGTGCTCTCGCCGGCGTCGGCCCGGGAGCGAAGCTCCTCGGCCCGATGGCACGCGACCCGCGCGGTGCCGAAGGTCCGGAGGAGCGGTCGTTCCACGAGGCAGCGTTCCTGGGTGAAGGCGCACCGTGAGGCGAAGACGCACCCCTCCTTCACCTCGAAAGCGGAAAGGGGCCGTCCCGGGATCGCGGCGAGCCTCTCCGTCCGGATCGATGGGTTCGGCCGGGATGCGAGCAGCCCCTTCGTGTAGGGGTGGAGCGCCTCGGTGCGCAAGTTCGACGCGGGGCTGTCCTCCACCAGGTAACCGGCGTACATGACGGCGACGCGATCGCACACCGCGATCGCAAGCTCGAGGTCGTGAGTCACGAAGATCATGGAGAGACCGCGCTCACGCCGCTGCGCGTCCAGGTGGACCATGACGTCCGACTGCGTGGTGACGTCCAGGGCCGTCGTGGGCTCGTCCGCCAGGAGCAGCTTCGGCTCGATCGCCAGGGCGGCGGCGATCATGACACGCTGCAGTAGCCCACCGGACAGCTCGTGGGGGTACTGGCGCATCCGCCGCTCCGGGTCGTGGATACCGACCCGCTCCAGCAGACCGGTCACCCTGTCGACCGCGAGCCGCTGCGGGTCTCCCCGCTCGAGAAGGGCCTCGGTCAGGAAGTCGCCGATCCTGCGCACCGGGTTCACGTGCGCCCGGGGGTCCTGGAAGATCATGGCCACATCCCGCAGCCGGTACTCCCGGAGCTCCTCTCTGTGCATCGCCGGCACGGAACGGCCCTCCATCCGGATGTCACCGTGGATCGTGGCGCCCTCGGGGAGGAGCCGGATGACCGCGCGGGAGGTCATCGACTTCCCCGCGCCCGACTCGCCGACGAGCCCGACCGCCTCGCCCTCCGACACGGGGAACGACACGTCGTGGACGACGCGGCGCGGCCGCCGACCGACCTCGAGGTCGATCGCCAGCCGGTCGAGCTCGAGAAGGGCCATGCCGCTCAGGTCTCCAGGTAGCCGGCGAGGCGGTTGCCGAGCAGGTTGAAGGCGACGACCGTCAAGATGATCATCACCCCCGCGTAGAGCGACTGCTCGGGGTTGCCCGCGAGAATCGACGCCTGCCCTGTCGAGACCATGAGCCCCCATGTGGCCGAGGGAGGCTGGACTCCGAGCCCGAGACACGAGATCGCCGCGAGTGCCACGAGCGCGTAGCCGAAGGCGAGGGTCGCCTGTACGAGGATGATCGGCGCCACGTTCGGAAGGAGGTGCCGCACCTGGATCTTCCAGGACGGCAGCCCTTCGACGTAGCACGCGGACACGTAGGGCAAGTTCCTCTGCCGGAGCGCGACCGAGCGGGTGACCCGAAGGACGTAAGGGGTGGCGGCGATGGAGAGGGCGACCACCGGGGCGACGAGGCCACGTCCGAACATTGCGACCGCCACGATCGCCAAGATGATCCCGGGGAACGCGAACATGATGTCGGCGACCCGGGACACGAGCAGGTCGAACCATCCGCCGAACCATGCCGCGGTGATCGCGAGCACCGTGCCCAGGACGCTCGACAAACAGACGATCAACGCGGGACCTAGGAGGCTCAGGCGCGCGCCGTAGACGAGCCTCGAAAACAGGTCGCGTCCCAAGGAGTCCGTGCCCAGCCAGTGGGCCGCCGACGGCCCCTGGTTCACGGCCAGGATGTTGGACGTGTCGGGGTTCTGGGGGGCGATCAGCGGGGCGAAGACGGCGATCACCACCAGGAGAAGGATGAACCCCGACGCCCCCAGGACGATCGGATCACGCCACAGCTCCGAGCGCTCTCTACGGAGCTCGATCAGATCTGCCGGCGGGAGCGTTGATGCGGCGGCCACTCAAACCCTCCGGGTCCGAAGGCGCGGATCGAGGAAGAGGCTCCACACGTCCACGATCGCGTTCACGACGACGAAGGTCGTCACCAGGATGAGCGCGACCGCCTGGACGGAGGCGAAGTCCTTGTCGAGGGCCGCGTCCACGAGGAACGAGCCGAGGCCGTTCACCCCGAAGGCCTGCTCGACCACGACGTCTCCCGCGATCAATCCGGCGATCGTGATGCCAGACACGGTGGTGATCGGGATCATCGCATTGCGCAGCAGGTGACGACTCACGATGTGGCGGCGTTTGATGCCCCTCCCCTTCGCGGTCTCGACATGCTCCTTGCCGAGCTCTCCTTGGATCGCGGTCTTGGCCAGCTGCGAGGTGTACGCGAGCCACGACAACGCGAGCGCGACAGCCGGGAGCGTGAGGTGGTCCAAGCGGTCGACGAACCCGGCCCCTCCCCCGAACACCGGGAAGATCTTCCAGTCCACCGCGAAGAGGGTGATCAAGATGATCGCCGCGACGAACGACGGCGTCGCGAGACCGACGCTGGTCAAGACGGTGACGCCGGTCCCCACCCGCTTGAACAGTGCCCCGAGGAGGCCGAGTCCCAACCCGCCGACGATGATGATGACCGCCGCGTAGAGCACGAGGAACACGGTGTTCACCGCACGCGGCGCGAGCAGGCTCGCGACGGGTTCCCGGTAGACGAACGACTCCCCGAGGTTGCCGTGGAGGAGCCCGTCCAGCCAGTGCCAGTAGCGGACCACGAACGGCTCGTCGAGCTGCAACTGCCGGCTGATGAGCGCGAGCTCACCTTGCGTCGCGTGGCCCCCGGCCAGGAGCGTCGCGGGGTTCCCAGGCGCCAGGTACAGCGCGCCGTAGATCGCGAGGCTCGCCACGGCAAGGGTCACGACCAGCATCGCCAAGCGCCCGACGATCAGTCTCAGGATCATGGCGGCGCCGACGTCATGCGTGTGCGGTCCTCCTGCGTTGCTCCCGACCTATTTGGGAGCCCCGAGCTTGGCGAAGCAGGGCTCGTAGATGTAGGCAAACGACGCCGGTGCGCCGGTGATCGAATTGTTGAGGAAGAGACCCTCGTCCGGGTTCACCACCGGGATCACGATGAAGTCCTTCATGTACAGGGACTGCGCCGAGGTGATGAGCCTTGCCCGGGTCTTGCCTGTGTAGCTCTGGACGGCCTTCTTCAGGTCGGCGTTGACCGTGGGGCTTGTGTATGTGGTGTAGTCGAAAATGGCGCCCTTCGGGAACCAGAGCCCCAGGTAGTCGAGGGGTGTCGGCACGTCGAGGTACCCGTTGTCCACGATCATGTTGATGCCCTTGCGGTAGCCCGCTGTGAAGAACGCGCTGTCGAAGTCGAGGGACTGCATCTCGTCGAGCTTGATGTTGAGCCCGATCTCCTTGCCCGCCTGCTGGACCGCGGTGCCGAGCTCCAGCTGTGTCTCGTCGCCTGCGAGGATCGCGAGCACGATCGGCTTTGTGTGGCCCGGCACCGAGCTCACGAGCTTCTTGGCCTCGGTGAGGTTCACCTTGTCCGAAGGGAGCTTCGAGTACGCGGCCTTGTAGATGCTCTCCGCACCTGTCCAGGCGGTCGGGGGCGTGAGGGCTTCGTTGGCGCTCGCCGCGCCGCCGTAGATGACCTTGGCGATGGCTGTGCGGTCGAGCGCGAGAGAGAGGGCCTCGCGCACCTTGACGTTGCCGATCGGTCCTGTGTTCGAGGTCGGCGCGAGCTCGGTGATGATGAGGCTCTTGCCGAAGTAGAGCTTGCCGTCGGACGCCGTCTCGAGCTCGGGGTAGCTGGTGGCAGGCGCACCGTACGCGCCGTCGATCTCGCCCGAGAGGAGCCCGCTCGTGAGCGTCGACGTGTTCGTGACCCACTTGACCGTGATGGTGGAGACCTTCGGCTTGTAGCCGGATGTCCAGAAATGCGGGTTCGCCTTGAGCAGGATGTCGTTGCCGGCTGTCCACTTCGAGAGCTCGTACGGTCCCGTGCACATCACGCCGCCCTTCGGCGTCCCGAATGTCTTCCCCACCTTCACCATGTAGGACTTCTCGGCGATCGCGCCGGAGATGGTGGCCATCTCCTTGACGAACAGCTCGTCAGGGGTGGTGAAGTGGACCGTCACCTGGTAGGGCCCGGTCACCGTGATGCTCTTCACGTACTCGTAGTACGCCCCGTTCACGGGCTCGTCTGCCGAGTTCATGTTCCGGAGCATGCTGTAAGCCACATCTGTCGCCGTGAGCTCCTGGCCGTTCCAGAAGTGGACTCCCTTGCGGATCTTGAACACGAGCGTCGTCGGGTTGGTGTAGTACCAGGAAGTCGCGAGCGCCGGCTTGACGCCGAACGTGGGCGTCAACCGGAGCAGGTCTGTGCACATGTTCTCCACTACGAGGTCCGGGGAGTATGTCGCGGACTTCACGTAGTCGAGCGTGGTCGGCTCGCCACCCGGCAGGTCCCAGACGATCGAGGAGACCTTTCCCTTGCCGGCGGGCGTTGTCGTCACGGTGTGCACTCCTGACCGCGGCGACGCGCCGGCAGTCGCTCCGCCGAGAA
>JASHYA010000318.1 GCA_030043315.1 Acidimicrobiales bacterium | reverse complement strand
GGCCCCGTAGAGCTCCTCGACCACGCGCCCGGAGAACTGCGCGGGCGTGAGGTCCTCCACCTTGTCGGCGACGAACCCGCCGCGCCCCACCACGCGGCCCCGGCGGACGCGGAAGACCTGGACGGCGGCCTCGAGCTCGTCCTCGGCGATCCCGACGACGTCGAACTCCTCCGGCTTCTCGGACACCATCTGCTGGGTCTCGGCCGCCTTGCGCACCGCGACGAGCTGGTCCCGCAGCCGCGCCGCGCGCTCGTACTCGAGCGCGCCGGAGGCGTCCTTCATCTCCCGCTCGAGCCGCGCGACGACCGGCGCCGTCTCCCCGGAGAGGAACCTCATCAGGTCCTCGAGCATCTGCGCGTACTGCTCGTGGCCGACGGCGCCGACGCACGGACCCGAGCACCGCTCGATGTCGTAGAGGAGGCACGGCCGCCCGAGACGCTCGTGGCGACGGAACTTCGTGTCCGAGCAGGTCCGCACCTGGAAGCTCCGCAGGAGCAGGTCGAGCGTCTCCCGGAGCGCCCCGACGTGGCCGTAGGGGCCGAAGTAACGGACGCCCTTGCGCTTGCGGCCCCGGTAGACCATCGGCCGCGGCCACTCCTCGGACACCGTCACCGCGAGCCACGGGTAGCTCTTGTCGTCTTTCAGCCGGACGTTGAAGCGGGGCTGGTGCGCCTGGATGAGCGAGTGCTCGAGCATGAGCGCCTCGACCTCGGTCGCGACCACCACCCACTCGACGCGGTCGGCCTGGGCGACCATCTGCGCGGTGCGCGGGAGGAGGCCGGCCGGATCCTGCCAGTAGTTGGGGAGGCGGTGGCGGAGCGACTTCGCCTTGCCCACGTAGAGCACGCGACCGTCCGCGTCGTAGAACTGGTAGGAGCCCGGTGCGTCGGGGATGTCGCCGGTGGCCGGACGGTGCTGCACGCCTCCATTCTCGCGTGGGCTCCCCCGGGTGGCGCCGTGCGGCGCCGGGTGGCGCAGTGCGGCGCCGGCCCGCGCGGTGCCGTCCGCCCCGTTGCCAGCCCGCCGGCCGCGTGTCCCGACACCGCGCGGCGCCGAGCGTCACCTCACCGAGGGACGACCCCCGGGCCTCGAGCTCCCGGAGCGACGGTCCTTACCCCGAGATCCACTGCGGCACGGCGCAACCGCTCGTCGTAGACGACGATGCCCGACAGGTCTGCACCAAGGGTCATGGCCGCGGCCAGGTGCAGGGCGTCGGGGGTTCGCAGGGTCGACGGCTCCACGTGGCCCGCCCGGTCGAACGTGTCGGCGTCGATCCGCACGACGTCGCACTCGGCCAGCAGCCGCTCGGCCCGGGCAAGGGCGCGCCCGCCCGCTCGCCAGGCTGCCCTTCGCAACTCGGTGCGATGCAAATCCGAGACGATCCATCGCTTGCGGGCCAACCAGCTGCGAAGCGCGCGAGTTTCGGCCTCGGGCCTGACGAGCTTCGCCAACGCGGACGTATCCAGGTACCAGATCGCGATGTCAGCGCTCGTCCGCCCGCATCGATGCCAGCACGGCCGACACCGACGGGCCGCCATCGGGCGGAAGCTCGGCGTCCAGGTCTCGGAGCACCTGTGCGAGAGGACGGCCGGGGCCGGGTGCGATCCGGCCCTCGGCAAGGAGGGCGGCGTACCCCTGGGGCTCTTGCATGCGCACCATCCTGGCGATCGGCCGTCCACGATCCGTCACGACCACGGACTCCCCTGCGCGTAGTCGCGCGAGCCAACGGCTGGCGTCCCTTCTCAGCTCGCGGACCCCGATCGTCACCATGTGCGTCGTTGTAGCACTTTCGGCCTGCCGACTCGACCGGACGCGGGCCGGAGGGCCGGAGGCGTCAGCCGGGTGCCGGCCGCCTACACTGGTCCCACCGGGCCTGGTATCCCGGCACACCACCTCTCAGACCGACATCCCCGCGGATGGGCGACCAGGCTGTCCCCGCCGGTCATATGGGAGGCTTCCCCAGAGGGGGTAGACAAGTGATCAGGCTCCAACGTCCCCTTCCCGACCGGTATGTAGACGCGTCTCCGGACGAGCTGGCCGGCTGGATCGCCGCCGCAAAGCGGCAGCTCGGCGACCGCGTCCTCATCCTCGGCCACCACTACCAACGCGACGACGTGATGGTGTGGGCCGACGCCCGGGGCGACTCCTTCGGCCTCTCCCGGATCGCCGCCGCACGCCACGACGCAGAGTTCGTGGTCTTCTGCGGCGTCCACTTCATGGCCGAGTCGGCGGACGTGCTCACCGCGCCCCACCAGCAGGTCCTCCTCCCGGACCTGAACGCGGGGTGCTCGATGGCCGACATGGCCGACATCGACGAGGTCGAAGAGGCGTGGGAGGCCCTCGGCCGGGTGACGGACACGGACCGCGTGCTCCCGATCACCTACATGAACTCGGCGGCCGCGCTGAAGGCCTTCGTCGGGCGGCGCGGCGGTGCGGTGTGCACCTCCTCCAATGCCCGCGCCGTCCTGCGCTGGGCTCTCGCGGCGGCACCGGCCGGCGGACGCCGCATCCCCCGCGCCGACAAGGTCCTCTTCGCCCCCGACCAGCACCTCGGACGGAACACGGGCTTCGACCTCGGCTACGGCGCGGACGAGATGGCGCTTTGGGACCCCCGCCGCGAGCTCGGCGGGTTGTCCGAGGCGGAGGTGAAGGCCGCCCGCCTCCTCCTGTGGAAGGGCCACTGCTCGGTGCACCAGCGGTTCCGGCCCGAGCACGTCGCCGCGTTCCGCGCCGCGCACCCCGACGGGATCGTCGTGGTCCACCCCGAGTGCGCGCACGACGTGGTCGTCCTCGCCGACGACGTCGGCTCGACGGACCACATCGTCCGTGCGGTCGGCGACGCGCCGGCGGGGTCGGTGCTCGGCGTCGCCACCGAGATCCACTTGGTCAAGCGGCTCGCCGACGAGCACCCCGACAAGACGGTGGTCTGTCTCGACCCCCTCGTCTGCCCGTGCTCGACGATGTCGCGCATCGACCCCATGCATCTCGCGTGGGTGCTCGAGGGGCTCGTCGAGGGTGAGGTCCGTAACCGCGTCACGGTCGACGACGAGACGGCCGAATGGGCCCGGGTGGCCCTGCAGCGGATGCTCGACATCACCTGAGCGCAATTACTCGGGGCTGCGCGGCCCTTCCCTGCGGGCAACGTCGTCGCGAGAGCGCGCTCTCACGGTCTCTTTCATGTCTTCAGGATGGATGCCCTTGAAGAAGGGCAACGCACGGACGTCCTTCGGACGACCGGCTCGGCGCTTGGACTCGTAGACGTCTCGCACGTCGGCCAGAGGAACCTCGACGACAAGGCTCGAATCGGTCTCGTCCTGGATGGTCGCGATGACGGCGTTCTCCACCAGATCCTCGTAGCCGCGGGGAAAGCCTGCGGGGCGCAGCACGATATCGAGCTCTCCGTACTTCGTACTGAACATGCGAAATGCCGTATCTACGAGAGAACGTGGAGAGGAACGGAGCTCGGCGATGCTCTTTGGTTCGTCCTCGGTCGTCTCCTTCGCCCCCAGCTCGCCCAGACAGGCGACCAGCCGCTCGACGTTCTCGTCGTCAGTCGCCGGGACGATGTCGAGCTCGGTCATCGGGAGCTCCACTCCCTGGGCGATCGCCGAATAGCTCCCAACCGCCACGTAGCGCACCTGATTGCGGCCGAGTGCGGCGAGCAGCGGTACGGGCCTCAGTTGCGGCATCGAGTCATCGCGGTCAGGCACCGCTCACTCCGCGCAGACGAGCCAGCTCTCTGCGACTCGGTCGTCGCACGCCAAGAACTTCGTTCCTCGCGCGCTCGGCGTTGCGCCTCGCCTCGTCGGTCCCTGTCCGGGCATCGCGGGAGTACTGCGCTCGGTCCGCGGCCGTGAGCTGCTCGGCCCGCATGCGGAGCTCCAGTCCACACGCCGCGATGAGACGGGCGAGAGTCGTGAGCGAAGGGTCTTTACGTCCGTTCTCGTACTGGGAGATCAGCGGTCGAGCGACACCTGCTCGACGCGCGAGCTGTTCTTGGCTCAGGCCAGATCGACGGCGCGCGTCCAGGAGCAGTCCGGAGGCGAGGGTCGGGAGGTGGTTGCGTCGCTCCACGACCACATTGTATCTGATGAGTGACATATGTAATCTATCGATTTCGTCATGGGGCCGAGTGGGACCACGAACGCGCGTTCTACGAATCGCAATCATCCGGAAAGGAAGAGCCCCGGCCGCCGACGCTCCGCGCCGGACACGTCCCCTCCGTCCCCCCTGGTCAAACGGTACGTCGCGGTCGGCGCGGACCGGGAGAACCCGAGGGCGGAGAATCCCCTTGCGCGCCTCGGACACCGTGCGTAGGTTCGGATCGGGTGCCGTCGGAGGCATCCGAGGGCGTTCGTCGAGGACGGGGGCTTCCCATGGTCCCAATGCCGTTCACGATGTGGGCCGGCGAGCACGACGGCGTGCTCGTGGTCCGCCTCGCAGGTCGTCTCGAAGCGCCGTGGGCGGACGAGGTGCACCGCACCCTCGTGCGCCACTCCCCCACCTCCCTCCGGCTCGACCTCTCGGAGCTCACCGGGATCGATCCGGCAGGGTTGGCGGCGCTCGTCGCCATCCGCCAGGACGTCGTCTCTGGCGGGGGCCGGTTCGTCCTGCGAGGCGCGTGCGACACCGTCCGCGCGACCTTCGCGGCGGGCGGCCTCGAGGCGCTCGCGGACGACGAGCGAGAAGACATCTTGCTGAACGCAGACCACGTCGGTCATGTCGGTCCCGTCACCAAGCTGCCATCGAAGGGAGGCCGAGATGCATGTCGCTCCCCCGCCGCCACGCCAAGGGTCGCCTGAGCGCCTCAGGGAGGATGCGCCCCGGGTGACCGCCGGTCACCTCGACGCGGTCGACGAACCCCTGTCGTGGGACCACTTCGTCGCCGAGGTCACAGACGCCTGCCATCCCGTCGTCGTCCGCTGCCGGGGCGGCCTCGACTTCGTCTACGCCGACCAGCTCCGCGACGTCTTCGCCGGCATCACCGAGCGCGAGGTCGTCGTCGACCTCCGCAGGCTGACCTTCATCGACTCGACAGGGCTGTCGGTGCTCCTGTCCGCGCGCCGCACCCTCAGCGATGTGGGCGGCACGATGTCGATCCGCGGCGCCTCGGGCATCGTGCGCCGCGTCTTCGAGGCCGCCGAGCTCGCCGACGTGCTCGACGACTGAGGTTCACGCCGGCGGTGCGGCGCCCCCGGCATACGCCGGAGGTGCCGCACCCGCCGTGGCGCCCGCTCCTACGTCCTCCCCCGCAGTGCGCTCAGGAGAGGTCCGTCTCCATCTGGGAGACGACCGCTGTCGAGATCGCCAGCGGTCCGCCCAGGATCGCAAGCGCCTTGAGCTTGCTTGTCGCCTTTCCGTCGATACCCGTCCCCGACTGGCCGGCCGACTTCAAGAACGCTGTCAGGTATGTGCCGACCGTGGTCGGGTTCTCGGTCAAGAGAAGCGGGAGCTTTGTCTTCCCGGTGACGACCGAGCCCGCCAGGCCGTCGGTGAAGCCGTTCCCTCGCGCGACCGCCGCACTGACCTTCCCGCTCCAGCCGAGGCCGGCGCCGGAACCGGCGACCTCGAACTTCGCCAGCTCTGCCGCCGTGTCGGTGGCGTCCTTCCCGCCGACGCGCAGCACCGAGACGCCGTCCTTCTCCAAGGCGCTCACCACTGTGTCGGTGATGGCCAGCTGACCGCCCATCACGATCACCTGGGTGATTGTGAGCTGGGAGATGCCGCTCGATGCCTGCGAGGACAGCGAGGTCGCTGTCGTGAGCAGGACCGGGAGCTTCAGCGCATACGCGATCGCGCTCGCCGACATCGCGTCCTGGTACTCGCTGCCGTTCGCGAGGATCGCCGTCCGCAGCGGCGCGCTGCTCGACGGGGCCGCCGAGCCCGAGCCGGCGGTGTCGTTGTAGGCGCCGTCGCCCGATGTGGCGTTGACGCCGGCGTAGGCGCCGGTGAAGGACGCGGAGCCCACGTCGGTCTTGGGCACGGCGACGGCGATGTCCTCCGCCGTATCCTCCGCGGTCTCCCCGCCGATCCGTGTGACGGTGATGTCCTGGGTGAGGGTCGAGCCTCCGCCGCACGAAGAGGCAGGCATGGCGGCGATCGCCTTGGCGATTGTCGCGCTGACCGCCAGTGTGCCGCCGACGATCGTCACCTTGGTCACGCCCTCCTTCTTGAGGGCTGCCGCGGTCACTGTCGAGAGTGCGGTGCTCGGCGTGAGGAGCACGCCGGTGTCGAGTGAGGACGCCAGATAGGAGGCTGCGAGCGCGTCGGGGAACGTCTTTGTGGTCGCCAGGACGACCGGCCGTGTGTTGGTCGAGTCCGCCTTGCCACCGACGCACGAGCGTGTCGCGCCTGTCGCCGGGAACTCGGTCTCGAGCTCCTTCACCGCCGTCGCGTCGGCTGTCTCACCGGCGATCCGTGTCGCGGACACCCCCTTCTTCACCGTCGTGAGCGGGGTGCCGGTGAGCTGCGCGAGCGTCGGTGAGGTTGTCGCGGTCACCGTCGCGGTCACGCAACCTGTCGCGGTGGCCGTCTCGTCGCTGAACGGCAGCCACACCGAGCCGTTCCACCAGTCGAGCCCGGCCGCTGTCGGGCTGCAGACCGTGACCGTGAGCGACGTGAAGTCGCTCCCTGTGGCGATCTCGAGATCGACGTACTTCCCGGTCCCGATGGAGAGCGTCGACGACGTCGGGTTGCCTGTGTACTTGGCGACCGTGTACGAGCCGAACCCCGACGCTGTCGCCTTCACCCCGGCGCCCGGATCTGTGACCGTCGCCTTGCCGCTCGCTGTCGACGACGACCCGGTCTTCACTGTCGTCGCACCCGGTGGTGCCGCCGGGGGTGTCGGCGCGGGGGTGCTCGGCGTGCTCGGCGTGCTCGGGCCGGTGCTGCCGGTCGAGGACGACGTGTACGTGAATGTGACGTGGCTCGTTGTCGTGACTCCCAGTGCCGCGCTCTCGAGCGTGACCACGTGCACGGGCACGGTTCCCGCTGCATGCGACGGCGCCTTGACCACGACCTGCGTTGTGGAGGCGCCGCACTCCAGGAACTCTGTGAGGTTGAGGAATGTGGTCGCCAGCGTCGTACCGAACGTGACGGCCAGCACGCACCCGAGGTTCTGCCCCGTGATCACCACTGTCGTGCCGGCCTTCCCGTCGGTCGGCGTCACCGACGTGATCACGGGGTTGCCGGGTGCGAACAGGGCGAAGACGTCGTTCGTTGTTGCCAGTTTCTGCAGAGTTGTTGTCGGATACGTTGTCTTGAGCGCTGTTTTTGTTGTGCTTTCGGTCGTGGGCCTCGAGCAAGCCGTGACCGTGCAGACCTCCACGTCCACGATGCCCGGGTTCGTGGAGACGGTCTTGGTCACGATGTTGGTGGCGCTCTTCATGAGGTTGTACTGCGTCCCGACCGTGTTGAACTCGTTGACGAACACCACCAATGTCGTGTCTGTGTACCCGAACGGGCCTGTGATCTCGATCGGTGTGCCGCCGGAGTCGGGTGCGGCGTCCTCTGTGTCCAGGTGAGTGAGCTTGGATGTCGTCGTCGTGTTGATCACCGAGGTGGGGGTCGACGGGAACCCGGCGTAGGTCACGGAGTGTGCGTCTGTCGACGCCCCAGCCGCGGTCGTCACCGTGAGGGGGAGTGTGATCGCTGCGGTCGTGAATGTCGTCTTCGGTAGGGCACGCGCGACCAGCTCGATCGTCGTCCCGGTGACCGCGACGACTGTGAAGTCCTGTGAGGTGGCCTTTGTCGGTGTGCCGATGCTGACCCAGTCCAGACCGGCGTCGTTGAACCCGGACCCCGTGATCGTCACGAGGGACCCCCCGAGTTCCGAGACCAACTTGGAGTGGACCTTCGGTGTCGTGGAGATGCTTGTGACCTTCGGTACGGGCAGGTAGTCGTACTCGCAGGGAAGCGGGGCCTCCTGGGTTCCTTTGACCGGGGAATAGATCCCGATGGGTGTGATTGTGATGAGCCCCTCGTAGTACGGCTCGATTGTGACCCCGGCACCTGTCGGACCGACGCAAGAGTTCAAGGGTGTCTTGCCTGTGGTGGGAGCGGACGTTCCGGCCGAGTCGGAGACGACAACGGTGGTTTGGCAAATATCGTTCGCCGCCGTATCACCCGTCACTGTCGGAAGGTACCCGTGCTGCGCGCAGCCTGTTGTCCCCGTCGTATGCGCAGGCACCGTGGCCGTGATTTCGAAGTCGGATGTGACCTTGAATGACGCCGTCGCCCCACCGATGGTCACTTCCGTGGCGTCGGCGAAGCCGGTCCCGAAGATCTCAATTGTGTTGCCGCCTGTCTCCGGACCTGCGTACGCGCGCACGCTCGTCACGGCGGGGAGCACTGTGGTCCCTGTCTCGTCGACGTACTCGAACGTCGACGCCGTCCCCGGTGAACTCGACGCGCCACTATCGAGCGTGACGATTACCTGATAGGCCCCCGCCCCGTCGGTCGTATCCTGCGGTGGCTCGAGCTTTGCAGCTGGAGGGAATGTGACGGTGATCGTCTGTGGCGTCGAGCCGCAGTCGACGCCGCCTGTGACGATCTGCATCGTCCCCACCTGCACGTCCCTGACCCCTGTGCCTGTGCAGAACCCAGACCCTGAGATCGTGACTGCAGACGCTGCTGCCGTCGTCGACGCGAACGTAGGACTCAGACCGGTCACCGCCGGCCTGGGCGTGCTTGTCGGAGTCGCGGACTGGCACAGGTAGTACGCGAGGCCTTCCTCGGTGCCTGTTTTGTTGGTGAGGTTCGGAGAGCCCAGCCCCGCCGCCATGTTGTAACCGTTGACGTCTGTTGTGCCCTGCTTCGCGGGAAAGAGCTCGGAGTCGCCGTAGGGGTCGTTGTTCCCCACGGAGACCGGGGTGAACGAGGCCGCGTAGGCCGCGGATGTGGAGGCGATTGAGTAGAGCAGCGGGCTCACGAAGCCGAGATCGCTGCCCGTCTTGCCGCACACCGACCCCGAGCCCTCTGTCTTCGAGGCGGCCACTAGCGCGGTGAGCGCAGCCCAGATCGGCGTGGCCGACGACGTGCCGCCGATCGTGAACCAGCCGTTGTATGTGGCTGTGTCGAAGATCGAATGTGTGTAGAAGGTGATCGAGCCGGTGAACTCGTCGGCGTTCGCCGAGACGTCTGGTACCTCCCTGCACCTTGTGGTGGAAGAAGACGTCGTCGTTGTCAGACAGAAGCCGCTCTTCATGAACGACTCAGCGCTCGCGACGACGTCCAGGGCTGTCGGTGTGCTGATGCCTGGGACGTGCGAGTCCTCCTGCCAGCCGGGCATCGCCCACGACGACGAGATGCCGCCGCCGCCCGCCCCCCACAGCGGCCCGTCGTTCCACACGTGCTCGGCCGGCGGCTGCGTCGCGTCGGTCGTCGTCAGCCCGCCCACCCCGATCACGTACGGCTGGCTCGCCGGGTCGTCGACCGAGAGCACCGGTGTGACCGGGCTTGTCGTCCGGAACGCGTTGCAGTTGTCTGACCCGGTGTCCCCGGCCGCGTTGAAGACCGACTGGCCCTGCGCCGCCGCCTGCTCGAACAGCACGTTCTCCGCCTGCTGGTCGCCGGGCTCGCCTTCCTCCACGGCCTGCTCGCAGCTGCCCCAGCTGGAGGTGACGATCTTCGCCTTGTCCTGGTTGACGATCGCCGAGTACTCGTCGAGCCCCCCGAACGTGTTGTTGGGCGCCTGGTAGACGTCGATCGTCGCTGTCGGGGCGATCGCGGAGACGTCGTCCACGTCGAGCGAGGACTCGTCTGTTGTCCCCGCAGGTTGCCCGCCGTCGATCTTCAGTGTCGCTGTGTTGGTCTCTGTGTGCAGGAGCCCGGCCATCGTCGCGGCCTTGGTTGTGCCGAAGTAGCACGGGTCGAAGTGTGTGGTGAGGTTTGTCCGGTTGAACGCACCCAGCTCGTAGACCGCGATCGTCTGCCCCGCCCCGAAGTCGCCCTTTTTGTAGAGCGGGAGGGCGCCGTAGGCGTCGGCGATCGCTTCGTCCGTGAGGCCGCCGCCCAACAACGCTGCGACAGCCGCTGTCGTGCAGGCGTTGGCGGAGCCCGCCGGGTGTGTGACCGCCGGCGCGGACGCCTTCGGG
>JASHYA010000317.1 GCA_030043315.1 Acidimicrobiales bacterium | reverse complement strand
GCGATCGACACGTGCGGAAGGTTCTGCGCGTTCTTCGGCACCGCGTCGGGTGGGCGAACCGCCTACGCGGCGGGGTACACCGGCCTCGGCGTCGGTGCGAGCCGATTCGGCGCCCAGGTGATGCTCGACCTTCTCTCGGGAGAGCGCACCGAACGGACCGAGCTCGACCTCGTGCGGACGAGACCGCCGCCCTTCCCTCCAGAACCGTTCGCATGGCTCGTCGTCCAAGCCACGCGTCTTTCGCTCGCGCAGTCCGACCGGCACGACGGGCGGCGCAACTCGTGGCTCCGCCTGCTCGACCGCGTCGGTCTGGGCTACGACTCTTGACCTCGGGTGGGTCGCGCCCGAGGTCGTGCTCGGGTCGCGCTGGTCGCCGGTCGCAGCGACGGCCTGCGACAGCGGTCAGTAGCCCTCGTCGAGGTCGACGAGGTTCGCCAACGGCTCGCCCCGGGCGTCACGTCCGATGTTCTCCACCGTGAGACGGGCGACGGCATCGAGGTACTCGGGTGTCATGGCGTTGGCGACATGCGGGGAGAGGTAGACGTTCGGCGCCCGCCACAGCGGGCTGCGGCGGCTGAGCGGCTCGGTGGCCGTCACGTCGAGGACCGCGGCACCCAGGTGGCCCGAGGTGAGCGCGGCCACCAGCGCCTCTTCGTCCACGAGGGACCCCCTGGCGACGTTGCACAGCACCGCACCGGGTTTCATCACCGCGAGCTCCTCCTCCCCGATCAACCGAGCGGTCTTCCCGGTCGCAGGGAGCGCCAGCACGACCGCGTCCGCACCCGGCAGCTCCGAGATGAGCGCGTCCTGCCCGACGACGCGCTCGAACCCCGCCGGCGCGCCGAGCTGCGGGCGCCGGCGTAGCCCGACGCAGCGGAGGTCGAACGCCGACGCGAGGCGTGCGAACGCCCGGCCGATCCCTCCCGTGCCGACCACGAGCACCGTCCTCCCGCCGATCGCCGTCTTGTCGACCTCGGTGTAGGCCCACCGCCGCGCGCGCTGCAGCGCGTCGAGGGTGCGCGCGTCGCTCCACACGGTCAGAAGGCGCGCCATGGCGAACTCGGCCACCTCGTCGGCCGCGACACCTGCCGCGGAGGCGAGGCGAACGGACGTCCCTTTCAGCGCGGGGACGAACGATTCCACACCGGCCGAGGTCGCCTGCACGAACCGGACACGCGGCGCCAGCCGAGCCAGCTCCGCGGGGGGGACGAAGGCCACGATGACGTCGGCGTCCGCCAGGGCGGCGCGCCGGGCCTCGTCGACTGGAGGCTGACGCGCAGAGTCGACGTTCCAGCCGAGAGCTCGCACCTCGAGGGCCACCCCCGCCGCCGTGGCGTGCGCGCGCAGCGCGTCCGCGAGCGCCGGTGCCAGAGTCTCCGGGAACACGAGGGCGACGACGGTCGGTCGTGCGCCTCCGCCGGGCGCGCTCATCGTGTTGGGCGCGCCGTCAGGACGATGCGCCGGGCGCCGTCGCCTCGGAGACGGCAGCGATCTCTTCGGCGCTGAGGACGACCTGGGCCGCCGCGGCGTTCGCCTCGACCTGTTCGGGCTTGGTCGCGCCGACGAGGACGCTCGGCACGACCGGCTGCGCCGCGAGCCAGCCCACCGCGAGCTCGAGGAGCGAGCGGCCGGTCTTCTCGCCGACCACCCCGAGACGGTCCAGCGCGTCGAACGCCTCGGTGGTCGCGACCCGCTGGAACCGGGGGGACGAGGCGAGCCGGGTACCCTCGGGTGGCGGCTTCCCACGCTCGTACTTGCCGGTGAGGAGGCCCGAGGCGAGCGGGAAGAACGGCACCACGGCGACGTCGTAGGCAGCGCACGCCGGGACCACCTCGATCTCGATGCCGCGCTCGAGCAGGCTCCACTGGTACTGGTTCGCGACGAACCTCGTGGTGCCGCGTGCCCGGGCGACGTACTCGGCCTCGACGACCTGCCACCCGGCGAAGTTCGAGCACGCGGCGTAGCGGACCTTGCCCGCGCGCACCAGGGCGTCGAGGGTCTCGAGGGTCTCGTCGACCGGCGTCTTGGGGTCCGGGAAGTGCTGGTAGTAGAGGTCGACGTAGTCGGTGCCGAGACGACGCAGGCTCGCCTCGCACGCCGCGACGAGGTGCTTGCGCGACGCCCCGGCGTCGTAGGGGCCGTCCCCCACCGGGGAGCCGAACTTGGTCGCGACCACGACGCCGTCCCGATGCCCGCCGAGGGCCCGCCCCAGGTACTCCTCGGAACGGCCCTCACCGTACGAGTCGGAGGTGTCGAAGAACGTGACGCCGGCGTCCAGGCTCGCCCGGACCACCGCGCGGGCGACGTCTTCGTCGACGCGTGAGCCGAAGTTGTTGCAGCCAAGTCCGAGCACCGACACCTGCAGGCCGGACCGGCCTACCGTGCGAAGATCCATGGCGACGTTCTAGTGGCTCGGCGCACGAGCCGCACATGCGGGCTCTACGACGGCGTGGGCGTCTGCTGCACCGTGTCGTCTTGAGGGCCGATCGTGCCCGGGTCGGACGGCTCGACGGCGTCTGCGACCGGGCGGGCGGCATCCAGCGGGGTGGGGGGGCTCGGGGAGCGGTCCGCGACGACGGCGAGCTGACGCCGCACGGCCCAACCCATGAACACCCCGCCGCAGTAGACCAGGATCACCCCCGGGCCGATCGCGAACGCCAGCTCCTTCCACATGAAGTGGGACACTGTCGACGACATGATGTAGTGCGTGCCGTAGACGACCGGCCACACGTACTGCCCGACGGCGAACCAAGCGCCACAGAGCGCCACCACGAGACCCAGCCCCCAGATGTCCGCGCGCCGTGCATACGAGGTGTGCGTCGCCATCGCGACCACGGCCAAGGACGCGAAGAAGCCGACCAGACCGGGGCCGAGACCGAGATAGGCGCTCGTCGCCGACCACTGCCATGCGCCTGACCTGTCGGCGACGTACCCGAAGTCAGGACCGGCGAAGGGCGCGATCGCGCCCCAGGCGGAGACGAGCGCCGAGACTGCCCCCAGGAACAACAGGCTCACGGGGATCGCCGGACCTGTCCTGCGCACGTCCTGGGCCGGGACGAGGCGGGGGGTCGCCGTACTCTGGTCGGGTCCCGGTGTTGTCGTGTACTGCGTCGCCACGGACATCGCGATCCTCCTCACACAACGGCGAGATCTCGCGCTCGCCATGGGGCGGCGGTCTCCGCGCGACGTACCCCCCGTGGCGAACGGCCCAAACCCTTGCTGTCATAGGGGATGCAGGAAGAACCCGGGCTGCAGACGGGCACGAAGGCCGCCAGCCGTACGGAGGCGAGGGCGCGCGGCTGCGGCAGCGAGGGAGTCCGCCAGCGCGAGGAGCGGAGTCAGGCGTCGCGGGACATCGAGGCCGGAGCGGCCACGCCGGCGCCGTTTGCGACCGCGGCGACGTCCGGGACGGCCGTGGCGCCGCCCGCGACCGCGGTGGGGACCACGTCGAGCTGCGCGTCTGCGGGCTCGGTCGTCGGGACTTCTCGCAGCTCGTCTCCGTAGTGGTACTTCCCGCCACGAAGCCACGACGCGGCGGCCGCCACCAGGCACGCGAAGAGCGCGAACGTGAAGGCCTCGGCGAGCCCGTGATGGAACGGCTCGGAGATCAGCTTCGGGAAGAAGCTCCGGCCGGTGAGATAGTGCAGCTTCGCCGCGGGCACGTGGTCGATCCCGGCGCCGAGGAGCGTACGGATCGGGTTGTAACCCAGGAACGCCGCGAAGAGGCTCGCGACCGGGGGGAGAGCGGCGGCCTTCACTGCGTCGGCTCTGGGCACGCCCTGCGCGACGAGGCCCGACAGGAGGCTGTGGGGCAGCGTGCTCGCCAGCCCCAGGATGATGAGCGTGAAGAACACCCCGATGGACAGGACCATCGAGGAGTTCTGAAAGGTCGTGAGCATGCCGGCGCCGGCCCCCCGGCGGTTCGGGGGGAGGCTGTTCATGACGCCAGCGAGGTTCGGAGCGGAGAAGATCCCCATGCCGAGCCCCATGAGCAGGAGCAACAGCCCGAAGAACACGTAGGTGAAGTTGACGGGGAGCAGCTGGAGGAGCAAGAAGCTCACCGCGCACACCACCATGCCGCCCGTGGCGAACGGACGGGCGCCAAACCGGTCGGAGAGGACACCGGAAAGCGGACCGGCGATCAGGAACCCCGCGGTGAGGGGGAGCATGTAGATGCCGGCCCAAAGCGGCGTGTCGGCGAAGCTGTAGCCGTGCAGGGGAAGCCACACCCCCTGGAGCCAGATGATGAGGATGAACATGAGGCCGCCCCGTCCGATGGCGGCGAGCAGGGTCGCGAGGTTGCCGAAGGCGAAGGCCCGGATGCGGAACAGCGACAGGTTGAACATGGGGTTCGCGACGCGCCGCTCGATCATCAAGAACACGGCGAGCAGAAGGACACCGCCGCCGAGCGCGAGGTCGACCTTGGGGTTCGTCCATCCCATCGTGCTGTGGCCGTAGGGGATGATCCCGTAGGTGATGCCGACGAGCAGCAGGACGAGACCGACCGCGAAGGTGAGATTCCCCCACCAGTCAATCTTCGTCACGTGGCGCTCACCGACCTCGCGCAGCTTGAGCCGTGCCCAGATCGTCCCCAGCACGCCGACCGGCACCGACACCAGGAACACGAGGTGCCACTCGACCGGCGCGAGCACCCCGCCGAGCACGAGCCCGATGAACGACCCGGCGATCGCCGCCACGCTGTTGATGCCGAGGGCGAGCCCCCGTTGGTCCGGGGGGAACGCATCGGTGAGGATCGGCGCTGCGTTTGCGAAGACCATCGCGCCCCCGATGCCCTGACCCACCCGCATGAAGATCAACCAGAGCGCGCCTGACGAGCCGTGCAACCAGGTCACCGACAGCAGCACGGAGAAGACCGAGAACACCGCGAAGCCGAACGTGTACATCTTGACGCGGCCGTACATGTCGCCGATGCGTCCGAAGCTCACCAGGAGGACCGCCGTGCACACCATGAAACCCATGAGCATCCACAGGAGGTAGCTCGTATTGCCGGGAGCGAGCGGTGTGAGCTTGATACCCCGGAAGATGTCAGGCAGGGCGATGAGGATGATCGACGAGTTGATGGTCGCCATCAGCATGCCGAGCGTCGTGTTCGACAGCGCGATCCACCTGTACCGGTCGTGGCCTTCGGATCGAGGGCGCGCAGCGGCTTGCGCGGAAAGCATGGTGCACCGACGGTATCAGCCGGAGTCGACCGCTCGGACACCGCTGGTCAGGGCGGGAGGAGAGCGCCCAGCCATCTGCGGCCAGCCACGAGACCGACCGAGCCGAGGACGGCGACGTTGGCCGGTGCTCGGCGACCGGCCCGCACACCGACGCCCGGAGCCGTGCGGCCTATCATCCGCTGATGGCTGGACCCCAGATCGCGCCCGGGTTCCTCCGCAGCGGCCACGGGGTGCTCCCTGGCCAGCTCATCGAGCACGCGATCACGGCGGGGTACGTCGACGCCGGGCGCTTCAAGATCCCGCCCGAGAACGTCCAGCCGGCGAGCTTGGACCTGCGACTGGGCGAGACCGCGTACCGAGTCCGGTGCAGCTTCCTCCCCGGGCGTGACCCGGTCGCGACGAAGCTCGAGGAGTACACGCTCGACGAGATCGACCTGCGCCGCGGCGCGATGCTCGAAGTCGGTCACCCTTACCTCGTCGAGCTGAAGGAACGGCTGCACCTCCCGGTGGGTCTGCGGGGCAAGGCGAACCCGAAGAGCTCGACCGGACGCGTCGACGTGTTCACTCGCGTCGTCACGGACCACAGCGAGCGGTTCGACGAGATCGCCAACGGCTACGACGGCGCGCTCTACCTGGAGGTGGTGCCGCTCTCCTTCGCGATCCGCGTGCGCGAAGACCTCACGCTGAACCAGCTCCGCCTGGCGATCGGACGGCCCACGCTCACCGACACAGAGATCCGCGAGACCCACGAGCTCCAGCCGCTCCTCTACCGCGAGGACCGCCCGGTACCCACCGACGAGCTCATCCTGTCGAGCGGCCTGTTCCTCGGCCTCGATCTGCGCGGGGACAAGCACGGGCGCGTCGGCTACTCCGCCCGCGAGCATGCGCCCCTCCTCGACCTCGGACGGGACGGGCAGATCGACCCCGAGCCGTTCTGGAACCCGGTGGTGCGCGAGCGCGGCAATCGGCTCGTCCTGTCGCCGAACAAGTTCTACCTGCTCATGTCCGACGACGCCGTCTCGGTACCACCGAATCTCGCGGCGGAGATGACCGCCTACGACCCGACGAGCGGCGAGCTGCGCACCCACTACGCGGGCTTCTTCGACCCCGGCTTCGGGTTCGACCCCGCAGGGGAGTTCCGGGGCTCCCGCGCGGCGCTCGAGGTCCGAGCCCACGACGTGCCGTTCATGATCGAGCACGGCCAGACGGTGTGCAAGCTGACCTTCGAACGGATGCTCGAGCCTCCCGAGATCCTCTACGGCGCGACGATCGGCTCGTCCTACCAGCGCCAGGGCGAGACGCTCAGCCGCCACTTCCAGCGCGCACAAACCTGATCACCGTAGCGGCGCCGCGCGCCCCCCGGGTAGCGGCGACGAGGTGTGCCTGGGGTTCCCTGAGCGTGGAGCGGTACCGCTGCAATCGAATTCGCACGGCACGAATCGTCGCCCACGGTCGCCGTGGGAAGAAATGGGGATCCCTAGTGCCAATTTTGGACTGCTCGGCCGAGGATCTCACTCACCTCGGTCCTAAGAAGTAGGGCGAGGGACGCCGTCGTGACCTCACCGGGACTCAGGCGATCGGTTCCGTGAAAGGAACTCCAGATGCGGACCAGCGCGTCCTCGCCGTCGGCCTCGAACACCTTTGCCGCGAGGCGCTGCCACCGGTACTGGTACCAGACGTAGTTCAGCGGGCTCATCGGGTGATCGCCGCCCGTGTAGTGGACTTCGAGCTCCTCCAGCGTGCTGTAACCCTCGGCGCGCATCCGAGCGCCGAGGTGCCGACTCTGCGCGCCCACCGTGGAGAGCACTTCGAGGGTGTGCAGACTCTCCGGCTGCTTGGTTGCGACGAAGGCATGAAGCGCGAGATTGGCGAAGATCTCGCCCAGCCAGAAGGTCGGCAACCTGAGGTCTCCCAGCACTTCGAAGGCATGTCCGAGCTCGTGGATCGTGACGAGGTCGAAGAATGGCTGCAGATCCAAGCCACCCGCGCCGTCGGGGTATGCGGCAAGCAATCGCCTATAGCCTCTTGGCGACGCCTCACGGATGTCCTCCCCCATTCCGACCCAGAAATCGCCGCTTCCAGCGGGCACCACGACGATGCCGGGACGGATCTGACCACGGTCCTCGTTGAAGAAGGGCAGGCCGTAAGGTTGCCTGCTCTGCCAGTCGGCCTCGTCGGCCACGATCAGGGCGATGTCGGGCTCGACCTCTGTGAAGAGACGCGTGAGATGGACGTACGCGTTCGCGGCGACGTCGGCAGCGGTACGGGCGCGCGCGAGTGCACCGTTGCTGTAGCGCACGTCGAACGGATAGCCACCAAGGTGCGCGAGCCCGGATCCCAATGCCATCGATCGAACCGTAGTGGCCGACAGGAGTTCGGCGCGACCAAAGCCGTCATCCTGTCGGCTAGACCCGCCAACCGGATTCTTCCATAGGCTTGTGCCGTGCGCAGCCGCTCAAAGCAGATGTGGTGGGGAACCGCGATCGAGGCCCTTGATCCGCACGCGTTGGCAGCCTTCTACTCCAAGCTGCTCGATTGGCCGGTCGTACACGAGGAGCCGGACACTGCCGTCGTCAAGCCGCCGCAGGACTCGGTGTACATGGTCTTCCAACGTGCGGAGGGCTACGTGCCCCCCGTCTGGCCACCCGAGGCCGGTGAGCCACGCACGATGATGCACCTCGACTTCGAGGTTGGTGATCTACAAAAGGCGGTCTCTGACGCCGTCGCTCTAGGTGCCCGCATCGCGGAGTTCCAGCCGCAAGAACAGGTCCGGGTCTTGCTCGATCTCGCTGGGCATCCCTTCTGCCTCTGCGAGGGGCAGGGTTGATGTCGATGCAGGACCGGGACCTTGGCTCACCGCCTCGACATCGCCGAGGGAAAGGGGGCATACTCGGTCGAGTAGGCAAGCGAGTGCTCGGCGGACAGTGCGTGCCTCGTCTGCCGCGCGTGAGGAGGGCGGACCATGCTTCTGTTTTCGAGACAACTGCTCGTCACCGGGGACCAGCGGGAGACCCTTCCATGGGTCCGCGAGATCACCGGGCACGTCAGCGCCAAGACGGGTCTCGATGTGTCCGTCTGGTCGGCACTTGCCGGAGCACCGATCGGGTCCTTGGCGTTCACCGCGATCGTGGAGTCCCGCGCGTACCTGAGTGCGGCGATGCAGCCTCTGATGGGAGACGACGAATACCACGACATCGTGAACAGCGGACGCAAGTTCTTCTCGAGCCCCCCGGAGGACTCGCTCATGAACATCGTGCACGTTGCCGGCCCCGAGGAAGAGGGTAGCGGCGTCGGCTCGGTGGTCTCGGTGTACTCCGCCGTGGTGGCGACGGGAAAATACGTTGCCGCGGGGGCCTGGGCGGTCGAGGTTGCAGAGCTCGTCGCCGAGATCAGCGGGGCACCCGTCGCTTTCTGCATGAACGTTGCGGGCAAGTTCGGAGAGGTCGAGTGGATCCAGGTCGCTCCCGACGTCGCCACTCAGGAGGCTGGGGACGAGCAGGTGAACAAGGACCAGCGCTACATGGCCAAGCTGAGCGAAATCGGCGGCATGTTCGTGGAGGGAAGCGGCAATCGGGTCCTCGCGCATCGCATCGTCTGACTCGTCGCCTGCTGACGCGCGTCCAGGAAGGCGTGCAAGAACGAGGGAGCGAGCGCTCCTACTCGACGTCTTTGTCGGTGTTGTCCCCCGCAGGACGCCTTGGTCTCTGGCTTCGTAACACGACGACGGACCGCTCGGGATGTTCAGGGTCGAGATGGACGGCGAACGGCTTGTCCTCGTCAGGCTGCGAGCTGCCCTCGGCCACGATGACGATCTTGGTCTCCTCTCGACCGTAAATGGCGGTCGCCATCCCGAGCATGGCTTGGCCGAGAACCGATCCTGCAGACGAGTGGGTAATCCGACCGAGTGAGGTGACCGGCCGTGCGACATCCTCGCCGTCGCCGCCGTCGGTGACGTCGGTCTTCTTGAGCCAATCGATCCACTGTTCGTCGGTCCAATCGTCGGGATCGGCTGGTGGCCCCTCGGAAGGCATCGCGTCGGAGGACTCCACGCCCTCACGCTAGCGGGTGAAGAGCGCGTCGTATTCGGTACCGGCCGCACCATCGAAGATCTGGCACCCAAGTTCGGCGCGCGTGGTATGTCGCGAACAACGCCCCGAAGCTGAGGGTCGAGACGCCCGTCGCCGACCCGCAACCGCAGGTTGCGAGGCCCGCCCAGTGGTGGTCCGGGCGGCCCGGGACGAGCACAATGCCCCAATTGCCTCGTACCATGCCAGGGGCCTGCCCGCGGGCAAACCCGCTCGCGGCCCGCGTCGCGGGCTGGAGGTCCGACCGCGTACGGATTGGTACCGGGAGACGCAGTGACCGTCGCCGGCACGCGGCGACCGTCGGCGAGCACCCAGGGCAGCCACCGTCAAGGGGAAGCCACCGTCAAGGGGAGCAGAACATGGCCGCAACGCTGAAGGTCACGCACAAGGCAATCGGAGCCGAGGTCCGACGCGGCACGTACGAGATCATCGTTGACGGTAAGCCTGCCGGATCGGTCGAAATGAACGACACGATCGAGATACCTGTCGAACCCGGACGTCACACCCTCCAAGTCCGCAACGGGCGAAACTCGAGCCGGACTCACGCCTTCGACGCCACCGACGGCGAGACCATCGCTTTCCGATGCACCGGAAAGAGCGTCCTGCCGATCTTTCTCCTGTCGTTCGTCGTTCCCAGTCTGGCGATCTCGATCCGACGCGAGCAGCCGTGACACCCGGAGGAAGATGGCCGGAGAGACCAGAGGATGGTTGCTATTCGCGACCCAGCTGCCTGCAAATGCTCCGACATGGGCGCTTCACACCGTGTGGACCATCCAGACGTTCGGTTCCCAGTAGAGGCC
>JASHYA010000316.1 GCA_030043315.1 Acidimicrobiales bacterium | reverse complement strand
TCTCGAGCCCCCCGTCGAGGAGCGCGCGGACGAGGGCGGGGGTGCCAGATTCCCCTTCCCCGCGGAGCACTGCGTCGATCGCGCCCTCCCCGTGCTCGAGGACGTGCTCGGCGATGAACGACACGCTGTGGCCCCCGACGAACACCTTGGAGCGCGGTGCCGCCGCCTTGGTCGCCTTCGCCAGGTCCACGACCTCGGGCACGTTGGCGAGGTAGTTCAGGCTCATGCCGACGGCGTCCGGCCGAAACTCCTCCAGCGCGGCGAAGTAGTCCCGGTGGCCGTAGACCTGCAGGTCGACGAGCCGGACGTCGTGGCCGTCCGCCTGCAGCGACGACGCCACCCGCTCGAGCCCGAGCGGCTCCAGGCGCAGGTACAGCTCGGAGTACATGAGCGCACTCGGGTGGACCAGAAGGATGCGCACGGCGTGCTCCCTTCGTCAGCGCAATGGTCGCCCCCCGCGCAGCGGGCTCTCGACGTCGGCACCGGTGTCAACGAGCCCACGTCGACCCTAATTCCGCTCCCACCTGCCCGTGCCGGCCCCCCGGCCCGTCCCGCCCCCACGAGCCCCCCGGACAGACCGCCCCTCGGACCGGAGGCCAGACATTATGATACGGTCCGACTCGTATTTGAAAGAAGGACGCCGGTTGGCGTCTCCGCCTGAGCGCATAGACAGAGATCTCCGGCACAGAGATCCTCCGGAGAGGTGCGATGCCCCGACTGGACCGCAAGTGGTGGACCCTCATCGCCGTCTGCACGGCGATCTTCATGCTGCTGCTCGACATCACGATCGTGAACGTCGCGCTGCCGAGCATCCAGCGCTCCTTGCACGCAACCTTCTCCGACCTGCAGTGGGTCATCGACGCCTACGCGCTGACGCTCGCCGCGTTCATGCTCACCGCGGGGGTGATGGGCGACATGTTCGGCCGACGCGGGATGTTCGCGATGGGCCTGGGTGTCTTCTCCGCCTCGTCCTTCGTCTGCGGGTTGGCGACCAGCTCGTTGATGCTCGATCTCGCCCGTGCCGCGCAGGGGGTCGGCGGCGCAGTCATGTTCGCAACCTCCCTCGCGCTGATCGCCGAAGCCTTCCAAGGACGTGAGCGGGGAACGGCGTTCGGCATCTACGGCGCGGTCATCGGTGGAGCGGTCGCCATCGGCCCGCTGCTCGGCGGAGCGATCACCAGTGGGATCGGCTGGCGGTGGATCTTCTTCGTGAACGTGCCGATCGGGATCATCGCGGTGATCATCACCCTGACCCGTATCGACGAGTCCAAGGAGCGGACCCGACGACGGGTGGACTGGCTCGGGTTCGCGTCGTTCTCCGTCTCGCTGTTCCTGATCGTGCTCGCGCTCGTGAGGGCGGCCACAGACGGTTGGGGCAGTGCGCTGATCGTGAGCCTGTTCGCTTCTGGCGCAGCCCTCTTCGCAGTGTTCATCGTGACGGAGCTTTCTCGACGCGACCCGATGCTCGACCTCTCGCTGTTCCGACGACCCGCGATGGTGGGGGTGTCGATTGCCGCGCTCACGATCTCCGGCTCGATCTTCGCCCTGTTCTTGTACATGACCCTGTTCATCCAGGACGATCTCGGCTACGGACCGTTCGCGGCCGGCCTGCGTTTCCTGCCGGTCTCGATGCTCGCCTTCGCGGTCGCGCCGATCGCGGGGAAGCTCACGGTGCGCATCCACGCCCGGTACATGCTCGGCGCCGGACTGCTGATCGTCGCGATCGGCTGCGCGCTGCTGTCGCTCGTCGACGCGCAGTCGGGATGGCTCGCGCTCCTGCCCGGCCTCGTCGTCTCGGGTGTCGGCATCGGCCTCGTGAACCCGGTGCTCGCCTCCTCGGCCGTCGCGGTCGTCAAGCCGGACCGCGCCGGCATGGCGTCGGGCGCCAACAACACCTTCCGGCAGGTCGGCATCGCGACCGGGATCGCGGCGCTCGGCACGGTGTTCGAGGTCGAAGTGCGCCACAAGGTGACCGACACCCTCTTGTCGTCGCCCGCAGGCGCGGAGGCGCTCCGAGAGCACGGCGCGACCCTCGGCCCGGCGCTCGCGTCGGGAGAGGTCCGGACAGTCACGAAACGGCTTCCGGTGACCCAGGCGCACGCGATCCTCCACGCGTACCGGGTCGGCTTCGCGTTCAGCCTCGACCACCTCGTCGTCATCGCGGCGGTGGTCGCCTTCGTCGGCGCGGTCCTCTCCTTCCTGCTGGTCCGCCAGCGGGACTTCGTCACCGGCGGAGGCCAGGGGGGCCCGCCCGGTCGGCCGGATGGTCGGCGCGGCGGACGAGGTCCAAGCGTCGAGGCGCCCCCGAGCGGTGACGGCGCGGGCAGCATCCGCATGCCCACCCCGGCATGACCCGATCGAGCGCCCCGAGCGCCCCCGCCGCCCCCATCATCCCCGCCTCCTCCTGCCGGGAGAGCGACCCCGACCCCGGGAGCGACGCCACGGTGGGCGGTGGCGAGCGGCGTGCCGGCAGGCCGCGAGACGCGCGGGCAAGTCGGGCGATCGCCGAGGCCGCCCTCCGCCAGCTCCTCGACATCGGGTACGCCAACATGTCGATGGAGTCCGTCGCCGCAGAAGCGGGCGTGGCCCGGGCGACCATCTACCGCCGGTACCACGACAAGGCCGACCTGGTCACCTCCGCCATCGCGGCGGGAGTGGACGAACCGGCGACGACGGGGGAACCGCTCGAGGACCTCGTCGCGGTCCTCCAGGAGTTCGATGGGCGCTTCTCAGAGTCCTGCCTCGAGATCGTCGGCTGCCTCCTCGGCTCCCGCACGGATCCTTCTGCGATGGCCATGCACCGCGACCGCGTTGTCGGCCCGAAAACGAGAGCCCTCGTCGCGCTCGCCGGCCGCGCGAAGGACGCGGGCCTGCTCCGCGACGACACCGACCTGGACCTCCTCGTGGAGGTGCTGGTCGGCGGGGTGCTCGCCCGGCGCGTCATCGGGTTGCCGACGGATGCGACCTGGGCCCGACGGGCCGTCGAAGCTGCCTGTGCTGGAGTCGCGACCGCCGCGGGCCTCGAACGGCTGGCGCCGTAGCGTTGATTGATGAGGGTGATATCAACACTCAACGGGCATAAACTGGCTCTATGACGTACGGAAGGTCGGACGCCCGGCAGCTCGCACAAGCACTGGAGGCGGTGGGAGTAGAGAGGGCCGGCATCGAGGTCCAGCCGCACAGCGGGGGCGGACCCGATCTCGTCCTCACGTTGGCAGACGGCCAACGCCTGTCTTTGGAACTCGAACGTCTTCAGCTCCCGCTTCCGGCTGGCCGTCCAGGCACCGTCCAAGTCCTGGTGGGGTCGAAGATCCCCGCAGACCTACGCCGGCAATTGCGCGAGCAAGGCCTCAACTACTTCGATCGGAGCGGGCACCTCCGCCTCGTGGGACCTCAGATCGTCATCGACGCAGACGTGCCAACCGAATCCGTAGGGCCATCCCCGCACCCACTCGACAGCGCAACCGGCCGCGATGTGGCGATCGCCTGTTTGGTGACGCCGAAGCGGGAGCACAAAGTGCGTGAGGTCGCCCGATGGATCGGACGGGACCCCGGTGGGGTCTCCCGGTTGATGGGCCAATTGCGCCAGATCGGGCTTCTCAGACCCGACGGTCGTCCCGTGACCCCTGACCTCTTCAACGAGCTGTCCGATCGTTGGATCAGGACCCAACTGCCTCTCAGCACGATGCCGGAGTTCATCCCTGACGTCGACGCTCAGCTCCGCCTCGGGCTCGGCGACCTCGCCGCAGCGGGCTGGGCCCTTACTGACACGGTTGGGGCCCAGATCTGGGGTGCACCGGTCGTCGCCAGGGGTGACTACCCGCCCGACTTCTACGTGCCGGATTCTTCGGTGCTGCGTCGAGCAGTGCGCACGCTCGGGAGGTCACTCGAGCCCGAGGACAGGGCATGCACGGTCGCCGTGCCGCCCGCGCCGGTTGCGTGCCGTCACCGGGCCCACTCGGACATTGGCTACCCACTGGCCTCGCATGTCGTGGTGGCGCTGGACCTCTCTTTGGACAGAGCGCGAGGTGCCGAAGCCCTGCGGAGCTGGCGACCGAGAGACGTCGACCGTGTCTGGTGACGCGCCTCAGGTGATCGTCATCGAGGGAGATCCCGGAGGGACGATCAAGGCCTTTGTCCGGGCGATCGCCAGCCTGCCCTCGGAGCCGCATTGGGTGCTGGTTGGGGGCTTCGCGGTCAACCTTCGTATCGCAGCGGTTCACCGATTGACCGGTGACGTCGACACGGTGACGAACGATCCGGAGCGTCTGATCGAGCTCGTCGCCGACCTGCCGGAAGCCGAGAAGATCGACCGGGCGAAGGTCGTCATCGAGGCAGGAATGAAGGTGAAGATCGACGTGATGCCCTCCACCGTCGGGGAAGCTCTCCCGCCTGGGGGTTGGAAGCGGGGATTCGCTCACGCCCGCCGCTGGGCCATCGGAAGTGCCGATCCCGTGTCCATCACGGTCGTCGATTCCCGCGGCGTGCCTGTTGCCCGGGGTACCTGCTCCGTCGCCACCGTCCACGCGCTTATTGCCCTCAAGGTCGTGGCGCTGCGGGGTCGGCAGGGCCGGTCGTCCAGGACCAAAGTGGGATCGGACATCCACGACCTGGTGCGGCTCACGGCTCGACGCTCCATCGGCGAATTGGCGGAGGGCTTCGCCAGCGCCCCCGGAGAGCTGACCGAGTACGTGGCACAGCAGCTCGAGCTTCTTTTCGACCCAGACAAGGACGGGCCGATCTCGCTCCGCCGCCTTCAGGTGTTCTCGGGGGGCAACCTCGACGTTGCCTCGATCACCCTGGAGGACCTCGCCTTCCTCGCCGAACTGGGGCAGACCCTGCACATGTAGAAGCTTCGTCGTTTGCGTCCCGGGCAGGGGGCCACTCCACGACCCACGACGGCTGGCGCTTCTCGAGGAACGCCGCCATGCCCTCGGCGGCCGCTTCCGCGCCGAAGAGGCGCTCTGAGAGCACGGCTGCGGCGTCGAGCGCTTCGTCCCACGGACGAGCGACCAGGTCGGCCAGTCCCTTCGTCGCTGCGACCGCCGTCGGCGCGGACCGGAGCAACGAACCCACCACCTGGTCGACCCAGGCGTCGAGCGCCCCGGTGTCACGAACGGCTGCGGTCAGGACGCCGGCCGCGGCGGCCTCCGCCGCGTCGAACACGTCACCGGTCAACGCGTAGCGGTCGAATGCGCGCCGCCCCATCCGCCGGAGCGCTGGGACCGCGATCACCGAGGGCGCGACGCCGACGCGAACCTCGCTGAACCCGAACGTCGCGTCCTGCGGGGCGACCGCCAGATCGCACGCACAGACGAGGCCGATGCCTCCGGCGCGCACGTGACCGTTGACCCGCGCGACGACCGGTTGGGCCATCCCCACGATGGCGGACAGCACGTCGGGCAGCGTCGCCGACGGCTCCCCCGCCGGGGGATGGAGCCGCTCCGTGAGGTCCACGCCGGAGCAGAACGTGGAGCCGGTCCCGGTGAGGACGACGACTCTGACGTCGGGGTCGGCTTGCGCCTCGGCGAGCCCGGACGCGAGCTCGGCGAGAAGGCGGCGGGACAGCGCGTTGCGGTTCGCCGGGGAGTCCAGCGTGAGCGTGACCACGGGACCCACGTGCGCCTGCCGCACGAGCGGGGCGTCAGCAGACACGGGCGAAGTGTAGGAGCAGTAGGCGCCGGGAGGAGGTGCCACCCGTAGGCAGGCGGCTCAGAGCGGCAGCCGGGGTGCCTCCGAGAGCGGAGCCCGCGCCGTCCCTCGGGACGCCCGCGGTGAGGGCGCGAAGATCTGCTCGGGTGGGAACGAGCGCACCGAGCGGTTCCCCCCGCGCCCCCCGACGACCTCAACCCACTCTTCGCCCGTCCGGACGTTGCGCACGTGTGCGAGGAACGCCCACGTCGTCGTGCGGGCACGCACCCCGGCGACGTCCACGGGATCACCGGCTCGCACGCCGGCCCACTCGGTCGAGCGCTCGAGGTGCGCGGCGGCCTGCGCACCGCCACGCTGGCCGCGTCGCCGAGCACGCGCCGGCGGGGCGTCGTCACGCGGTGAGGGCATCGACCAGGATGATGGCACCCCCACGTAGTGTTTTGGGCGATGACGCTGGCGCTGCCGAGATCCCTCCCCCCGACCCGCGTGACGGCGTTCACCGACTGCCCGCTGGCGTTCCGTCTCCGTGCGATCGACCGGCTCCCCGAGCCCCCGTCGCCGCACGCGGTCAAGGGGACCCTCGTGCACCGGGTGCTCGAACAGCTCGTCTGGGAGCACCCCGGCGACGAGCGCACGCCCGAGGTCGCGACCTCCGAGCTGGAGCGCGCCTGGGCGGAGCTGCAGGGGGACCCCGAGTACGTCGCGCTCGGGCTCGACGACGAAGCGGCCGGCGCCTTCGTGGCGGACGCCGCGGAGCTCGTCGCGAACTACTTCGTCCTCGAGGACCCGACGAGGGTCGAGGCCGTGGGGGTCGAGGTCTGCCTCGAGGCGCAGCTCGACGGGGTCCGGCTACGAGGGATCATCGACCGGCTCGACCTGAACGCCACAGGCGACCTCGTGGTCGTCG
>JASHYA010000315.1 GCA_030043315.1 Acidimicrobiales bacterium | reverse complement strand
CCGATCAGGACCATCGACCGGGGCCTGAGCTCGAACGCGAGCAGCTCGACCCCGAAGAGGGCCGCCGCCACCGGGGTGCCGAAGACGGCGCTCATCCCGGCCGCCGCGCCGGCGACGAGCAGGGAGCGTCGCTGCGCGGCGGTCAGGCGGAACAGCTGGCCGACGACCGACCCCACGGCCCCGCCGGTCAGGATGATTGGGCCCTCGGCGCCGAACGGGCCGCCCGTCCCGATGCTGATCGCCGACGAGATGGGCTTCAAGATCGCGAGGCGCGGCTGGACCTTCGACCCCTTGATCAAGATGTTCTCCATCGCCTCGGGGATCCCGTGGCCGCGGATCTGCTCCGAGCCGAACCGGGCCATGAGCCCCACGATGAGGCCGCCGCCGATCGGAATGACGAGCGCGATCGCCCCGAGGGTGTTGGCGTCGGGCGAGACGAGGTGGACGCTCAGGCGCTGGTAGTAGAAGAGGTTGGTGAAGAACCCGATCATGGACAAAAGGGCGAGCGAGACTCCCGCCCCGAGGACCCCGACGACGATGCCCAGCGGCACGAGGCGCAGGAGTGAAGGGTTCGCCGTGAAGTCCCCGAGCGCCCGCTCGGAGACGCCCCGGGGACGGAGGTCCGGGCCGAGGTAGGTCTCCGCCTCGTCGCCGCCGCGATCTCGGGGGAGGTCGTGGACGTCGGTCGTCTCCACCTGGACCGCCCCGGTGTCGGGGGGCTGGACGTCCCCGCCCTCGTCTTCGACCGTCCCGGCGTCGTTCGGCTGGACGTCCGTCGTCTCGGCGTTGCCGGTCTCGGGTTCGTCGCCGTGAACCCCGTCGGCCCCCGCCGCCTCGGGGACCGGGGGCTCGCCGTCGCGTGGTGTGGCGTCGTCCGGGCGGTGGCCCACCTCGGCCGAGGATCGCCCGCCGGCCGGCTCGATCGTCGGTTCCTGCCCGCTCACGCGGGACCTCGACCCGCACCATGGTTCGGCGCCGCCAAGGCATCGGAACACGACTTCATCGTGTCACGATGCTATCGTATTACGAGTGTCGTTGCCCGAGGCCACCTATGCCCGCCTGCTCGCCCTGCGCACCGGATTGCGCCACTTCGAGGCGTGGAGCGCGCGGCAGGCGCGCGCCGCCGGCCTGACCCCCACCCAGCACCAGCTCCTTCTCGCCATCCGCGGGCACGGCGGCGCGGAGGGCCCCACGATCGGGCAGGTGGCCGACTACCTCCTGTTGCGCCACCACAGCGCGGTGGGCCTCGTCGATCGGGCGGAGGCCGCCGGGTTCGTCTACCGCACGCGCGGGAGGGACGATCATCGTGTGGTCAGGCTGCACCTGACGGAGGACGGCGCGACCCGCCTCGAGGCGCTCTCACAGCTCCACCTCGAAGAGCTCGAGCGCCTCGCGCTCGACGTGCCGAGCGCCTGGGCCGGCCTCGACCCCGTGTACCGCGCGCACGGCTTCGCCGGACCGCTCGACCGGACGGAACCGGACGGCGGCGCGCACGTCGACGTCGGGATCGCCCGGGTCTATGACGCACCGGCGCGTGGCACGCACCGGGTGCTCGTCGACCGGCTCTGGCCCCGAGGGATCGCCAAGCAGGACGCCCCGTTCGAGGAGTGGCGGAAGGGCGTCTCGCCGAGTCCCACGCTGCGCAAGTGGTACGGCCACGACCCGGAGCGCTTCGCCGAGTTCGCGCGTCGTTACCGGGCGGAGCTCACGCACGATCCGGCGAAGGAAGAGCTGGAGGGCCTGCGAACCCAGGCGCGCACGACGAAGCTCGTGCTCGTCACCGCCACGAAGGACCTCGAGCGCTCCGGTGCCGCCGTTCTGAGAGGCGTGCTCGCCGCGCCGTGACTCTTTGGTCGGCGCCCATCGGACACCACGGTGGCCGCACCGGAGCGACAACAGGACGCCACGGAGGAGCTCCCTCGAGCCCGGCCTCCGCGGGGATGAGGCGCAGCTGCGGTGCGGGTCGATGACCATCGCCCAGCTCGCTCCGGCGATCGGCGGGCTGCGCCTCTCCTTGCACGTGCTCGCCGCGACCGTCTGGGTCGGCGGCCAGTTGACGGTGGCGGGTCTCCTCCCCACCGTGAGGCGATTGGGCGAGGACGGCGCTCGGCGCATCGCCCGTGCCTTCGCCCGGATCAGCTGGCCCGCCTACGCCGTTCTCCTCGCCACCGGCATCTGGAACGTCACGGCGGTCAGCAGCGGTCAACCGACGAGCTGGCAGATACTGCTCGGAGTGAAGATCTCGGTCGTCGTCGTGGCCGGCCTCGCCGCGTGGCTGCACGGTCGAGCCAAGAGCCCGACGTGGCTCGGCGTCTGGGGCGCGGCCGCCGGGCTGGCTTCGGTGACCGCGCTCGTCATGGGCGTCTTCCTTGCTGGCTGAGGAATACGAGGACGCCTGGGCCTAGGCGTGAACACGTGGCGCAACGCCCGGGAACGTGTCCGCCTCCGTTGACCGACTCCGCCGGTGGCGATCCGAGTACCCTCGGTCGTCGATGACCGAGCCGACCCGGCGTCGCCTCAGATGGCGAGCCTGGCTTCTTGGCGTGGCCTCCGGGGTCCTCGCTATCGCCGCAATCGTCGTCGGATCCCAATATGGCTACACGACGACAAGCGCACACAGACTGAACGTCATCGGCTGGAGCTGCGCCGGCGCGTTGCTCGTCTTCGGGATGCTGGCGGTGACCCGTATCTCGAAGCTCCTCGCCCACCATGTGTCGGAGACGACCGTCCCGACCGCGGGCGGCGCGGTCCGGATCATCTCGGCGGGGGTCGGCTATCTGATCGTCGTCTTCCTCGTGCTCGCCCAGCTGCACGTGTCGATCGAGAAGCTGCTCGTCGGCGCGGGCCTCGCCGGCGTCGTGCTCGGGATCGCCGCCCAGCAGACGCTCGGCAACGTCTTCGCCGGACTGGTGCTCATCTTCGCCAAGCCGTTCCGCATCGGCGACCGCGTCCGCGTCCGCTCGGGTGCGCTCGGCGGGATCTTCGACGCGCGGGTCCGGGAGATGAGCCTCACCTACGTGACGCTCCAGTCCGAAGACGGCAGCTGGAAGATCCCGAACTCAGCGATGCTCGCCGCGGGTGTCCTCCGCACACCCCGCACGCCCCTGCCGCCGCCCGCGGGAACGGCCGCTCCGACGACGCAGGGTCCTGCGCAGGCCCCCGCATCCGGACCCGCGCCGACAGCGGGGCGGCCGCCGGCCGACCGTGCTCCGACCGACGGTGCCGCAGGCGTCGGGGCTGCACCCGATCGGACGGCCGACGAAGTCGCCGGGGGTGGCCGGTCGCCGACAGGTGTGCCGGCCGCAGCCGGACGAGCGACAGGTGGCACGCCCGCGCCCGAGTGACGCCCGAGAACACCGACTCGAGCCGATGCAAAACGGTCCGGACCGCCGTTCTGTGCAGGTCTTCAGACGGGGAGTGCAGACCGGTGGTCGCAGACTGATTCAACGATCGCGTCCGACAATCACGCTGAGAGGGACAAATTTCCTGTGGAGCAGAGCCGTAGACAAATCACTGGGCCTTCCAAGTCGTTCTGTGCAGATCTT
>JASHYA010000314.1 GCA_030043315.1 Acidimicrobiales bacterium | reverse complement strand
GTGCGCCCGTACCTCGTCCCGCTGGCGAAGGAGACGAGGTCGCCGTTCGACGCCGAGCCAGAGGGACGGGCGAGGCACGGCGCGGAGGCCGACGCGCAGAAGGGCGGACAGAGCGACGAGAAGGCCGGCGCCGAGGCGGAGACCACGGCCACGGCTGGCGCCGACGCGACCGCGGCCACGACCGTGGGCATCGAGGGGGATGGCGAGGGCGAAACCCACGACGACGGGGGCCACGAGGACGGCGACGGCGGGGACGGCGACGAGGACAGCGGGGGCGGCGGGAGCAGCGACGGCGCGGACGGCGGCGGGGAGGCGACGCCCCACGTCAAGATCGACCGGGACGGACTGACCGAGCGTGTCGTGCCGTTCCCTGTCCCTGCCGGGAAGTACGCACAACTCCGCGCCGCCCACGACGGCTTTCTCTGGCTCTCCGAGCCGATCGAGGGCGTCCTCGGCGAAGGGCGCGCCTGGACCGGCGCGAAACCGGCACGGGCGTGGCTCGACCGGTTCGATCTGGTGCAGGGCCAGCAGTCGCACCTCGTGGACGCGCTCGACTCCTACGACGTGAGCGGCGACGGCAAGACGATCGTCGTACGCGACACCGGTCAGCTCCGCGCGCTTCCCGCGGACCACCGGGTGGAGACACCTCCCCACGGCGAGCCGTCCCCCGAAGTCGTCGACATCGACCTCAGCCGGATCCGGATCGAGGTGAACCCCGTACGCGAGTGGAGGCAGATGTACGACGAGGCGGCGCGGCTCATGCGCGACCACTTCTGGGTCGCCGACATGGCCGGAGTCGACTGGGACGGAGTGGTCGCGCGCTACCGCCCGCTCCTCGACCGGATCGCCACGCGCGACGACCTCAGCGAAGTCCTGTGGGAGGTGCAGGGGGAGCTGGGAACGTCGCACGCGTACGAGACGCCACCTCCGCGGCCGGTGGAAGAGGAGCGCGCGCTCGGTCTCCTCGGTGCCGACCTGGAGCGGGACGCCGACGGGACCTGGCGCGTCGCGCGGATGCTCCCCGGCGAATCCTCCGTGCTCGGCGCACGTGCTCCGCTCCTCGCGCCGGGAACGGCCATCGCGCCGGGGGATGCGATCGTGGCCGTGGACGGCAGGCCGGTCGACGCGGTCTTCGGACCGACCGCCGGCCTCGTCGGTGCCGCGGAGAAGCCCGTGGAGCTGACCATCCACCACGTCTCCGGAGAGACCCGCGAGGTGGTCGTCGAGCCGCTCGGTGACGAGCGGCCGTTGCGGTACCAGCGGTGGGTGGCCGAGCGCCGGGGGTACGTGCACGCGGCGACCGACGGACGCGTCGGCTACGTGCACGTCCCCGACATGATCGCGACCGGTTGGGCGGAGCTGCACAGGGACCTGCGCGTCGAGGTCGCGCGCGAGGGCCTCGTCGTCGACGTGCGGGACAACCGGGGCGGGCACATCTCGTCGCTCGTGCTCGAGACGCTCGGACGAACCGTGCGCGCGTGGGACGTGGGCCGCCACATCGGCCCGGTCACCTACCCGCCCAATGCCCCGCGCGGCCCGCGCGTCCTCGTCACGAACGAGCAGGCCGGTTCGGACGGCGACATCGTCACCGCGGGGTTCCGCCAGCTCGGGCTCGGGCCCATCGTCGGCACGCGCACGTGGGGAGGCGTCATCGGGATCGACGGCCGCTACACGCTCGTCGACGGGACGAGCGTGACCCAGCCGCGTTACGCCTTCTGGTTCACCGATGCCGGGTGGGGCGTCGAGAACCACGGCGTCGACCCCGACATCGAGGTGCCCAAGTCGCCACAGGACTGGGCCGCGGCCAGGGACCCGCAGCTGGACCGCGCGATCGCCCTCGTGCTCGAGGCGCTCGCCCGCACCCCCGCAGCGGTGCCGCCGGATGTCGCGACGCGCCCCTCGCGCACCCCTCCGCCACTGCCTCCCCGTCCCTGAGCCGCCCGCCGGGGCCGGGCCGCCTCCAGGGGTCTCGGCCGGCCTAGGCCGGCGCCCCCGGCACCGCCTCGACCGCCTCCACCAGGTACGGCCCGTCGTTTTGCACCGAGCCCACGTCCATCGTGACGGGGTGGTGCACGAGCACGCCACCCCGGGGCTCCAGCAACGTGCGCAGCACCTCGCCGTCGTCGAGCTCCGGGTCGAGCCAGCGCTCCCACTCCTCGGGCTCGAGCACGACGGGCTGGCGGTCGTGAACCGGCATGTCGGGGCCGGCCTTGGACGTGAGCACCGTCGCGGTCCGTCGGTGGTCTTCCCCGCGCGCCCAGTACTCCCACAGCCCGGCGAGCACCACGGGAGAACCGTCGGCCCGCACGAAGAAGTACGGCTGCTTGCGCGACGAGCCGGGGACCGCCGCCCACTCGTAGAAGCCGTCCACCGGCACGAGGAGGCGCCGCCGCTCGAACGCCCGTCGGAACATCGGCTTGGTCGCCACCGACTCCACGCGGGCGTTGAACGCGCGGGCGGCCGACTTCGGGTCGTCGGACCATCCCGGAAGGAGGCCCCAGAGGAACTCGGAGAGGACGCGCTCTCCGTGGCGTTCGCGCACACCGAGGACCGGCGCGGTGGGGCCGATGTTCCAGCTCGGGTGCCAGTCGAGCTCGGGGTCGACGAGCGCCTTCAGGCGCTGCGCGTACCGGCTCGGCTCACTCTGCGCAATTCGCCCGCACACACCGCCACACTACGGTGCAGGTGCAACAGGGCGGCTCAGTCCGGGCCGTCGTCTCCCGGCGCGACGGGCGACCCCACCAGCCGGAAGCCCGGGGCTGCGGGGTGGTCGGCGAACAGGTCGCGAGCCGCCGCGTCGAGGGCGACCAGGAGCTCGCGGTCCCTCTCGTAGGTGAGCAGCTGCGCGGCACCGTCGAGACCGACCCAACGCAGCTCGTCCACCTCACGCCCGGGCGCGAACTCCCCCGACTCCACCTCCATGACCCAGTACGCGACGACCTTCGGCCGGTCCTTGCGGTCGCGGTACTCGGTGTGGCCGACGAAGGAGCCGAGACGGCAGGTGAACCCGGTCTCTTCGGCGACCTCACGGATCGCGCACTCCTCGAAAGCCTCGTCCGGCTCGAGCTTCCCCTTCGGGAAGGACCAGTCCTGTCGCTCCGGTCGGTGGACGATCGCCACCTGGAGCTCGCCCTCGGGCGTGCGCCGGACGATCATGCCGCCCGCGGCGTGGACGATCGCCTCGCGTGGCTCCAGCATCGCGGCTGCGCTGCGACCCATCGGTCGGGAGCCTACCGGCGGACGTCGCACAACGTGGGTATCCCCCGGGCGCTGCGTCGAGATGCTGCTCCGGGCGGCGCCGCGGGGTCGGCGGTGGCCGAAGTAGCCTCCCCGAGGATGAGCGACGAGGACGTGTTGGACGAGTCGGCGGAGCATGCGGAGCCGGTGGCGGAGGACGGCGCGGAAGTCACCGAGGTCGAGTGGCAGTTCGACGCGCTCGACCTGCGACCGGTCGAACGCTGGCTCGCGGCGCTCCCGGCACGCGTCTACACCGAGGTCCCGACGCTCACCGTCCTCGTGAAACCGACGCGCCGTCTCGTCGATCGGTACATGGACACGTCGGACTGGCGTGTCGGGCAGGCGGGGTTCGTGCTGCGGACGCGCCAACGCGGTCGTGCGGTCGAGGTGACGATGAAAGACAGGCGCGCCGCAGAGCCCGGAGGGCTGCGACGGCGTCTCGAGGTCACCGAGTCGCTGCCCTCGGGGCTCGCGTCGCTCGGACCGGGTGGGCCCGTCGGACGACGGGTGCACGCGGTCGGCGGGCGGCGTCCGCTCGTGCAGGTGCTCGAGGTGCGCACGCGGCGCCAGCCCTTCTCGCTGCGCGCGGCCGGCGCGGAGGTCGCCGAGGTCGCGCTCGACGACACCACGATCCTGGTGGGCGCGCACCAGGCGCCCGCGCGACTGCGACGAGTCGAGGTGGAGGTCGCGCCGGGATGGCTCGACACGCTCGGGCCCGTCGTCGAGGACCTTCGCACGTCGGCCGGGCTGAGCCCGGCCGTCCTCTCGAAGTTCGAGGCGGGACTGCTCGCCGCGGGCCTCGAGGTGCCCGGTCCGCCCGAGGTGGGGTCGACCGACGTTCCCCCCGACGCGACGCTCGGTGACGTCGCCTACGCCGTCATCCGCCGGCAGGTGCGCGAGCTGTTCGTCCGCGAGCCCGGCACGCGCCTCGGCGAAGACCCCGAGGAGCTTCACGACATGCGCGTGGCGACGCGCCGGCTGCGGGCCGCGATGGACGTCTTCGCGTCGGCGCTCCCGTCGCGCGCGGCCGCGGTGCGCGAGGAGCTGCGATGGATCGCCGCGGAGCTCGGTCAGGTGCGCGACCTCGACGTGCAGCTCGACGACCTCGCGCAGATGGCCCAGTGGTCCGAGGAGTGGGCGGGCGCAGGGCGCGGGGCGCCGCTCGTCCACCTCCGGAGGCTTCTCGACGCCGAGCGTGACGAGGCGAGGAGGAAGCTGCTCGATTCGTTGGACTCCGCACGGTGGGAGCGGCTCACGGCCGCGCTCGTCGCGCTCGCGCGCCAGGGACCGAGCAGGCGCGTCCCCGGCGCACGGGTCCCGGCTGCGGTCGCGGTGCCCCCGCTCCTCGACCAGCGGCACGGCGCGATGCGCTCCGCAGCGAAACGTGCGCGCCGGTCCGGGACCGCGCACGACTTCCACCGCGTGCGCATCCGCGGAAAACGGCTGCGCTATTTGCTCGAGTTCACGTCCCCGCTGTATGGCCAGCCCGCGTTGCGCTTCGTCAAGAAGTTGACGCAGCTCCAGGACACCCTCGGCAACATGCAGGACGCCGAGGTCGCCTCCGCCCGCCTCCTCTCGCTCGCGACCGGCGCGCCACCGCCGGGAACCTCCCTCCCTCCCGCGACCGTCTTCGTCATG
>JASHYA010000313.1 GCA_030043315.1 Acidimicrobiales bacterium | reverse complement strand
TCGTCGAGGCACGCGGCCCTGTCCAGCCGATCGCGTTCTCGACGTTCGTCGACTACGGCGACGACGTGTGGGAGCGGGTGCAGGAGAGCGCAGCCGAGCGGATCGCCAAGGTCGTCGCCATCGCCGACAAGGCGACGCGCAACGCGGAGACCGATGACGTGAGCGCGGCGGTCGTCGCCGAGCTCGCGGGCGAGTTCCCGGAGCGTGAGCGCGAGATCTCGGCTGCGGTGCGGGCGCTCAACAAGAAGCTCGTGCGCAAGCGCATCGTCGAGGAAGGGATGCGGATCGACGGACGCGGCACGAGCGACATCCGGCCGCTCTCGGCCGAGATCGACCTCTTCCCGACTGCGCACGGGTCGTCGTTGTTCCAGCGCGGCGAGACCCAGGTGCTGAACGTCTGCACGCTGGGCATGCCGCGCATGGACCAGCAGCTCGACACCATCACCCCGGACGAGTCGAAGCGCTACATGCACCACTACAACTTCCCTCCGTACTCGACCGGTGAGACGGGCTTCATGCGGGGCCCGAAGCGCCGCGAGATCGGGCACGGTCTCCTCGCCGAGCGCGCGCTGCTCCCGGTGGTCCCGCCGAAGGAGGAGTTCCCGTACGCGCTGCGTCTCGTGTCCGACGTGCTGTCCTCCAACGGCTCCACCTCCATGGCGTCCGTGTGCGGGTCGACCCTCTCGCTCATGGCCGCGGGCGTCCCGATCAAAGCCCCGGTGGCGGGCATCGCGATGGGCCTCGTGCACGACGAGGGCCGCTACGTCACCCTGACCGACATCCTCGGCGCGGAGGACGCCTTCGGCGACATGGACTTCAAGGTGGCAGGCACCGCAGACGCGGTGACCGCGTTGCAGCTCGACACGAAGATCGACGGGTTGCCCGCCGACGTGCTCGCCCAAGCGCTGCGTCAGGCGAAGGAAGCACGCCTGACCATCCTCGGCGTCATGCACGACGCCATCGCCGAGCCCCGCGACCACGTGGCCGCGAGCGCCCCCAAGATCGTGTCGATGGAGATCCCGATCGACAAGATCGGGGAGGTCATCGGCCCCAAGGGCAAGGTCATCAACACGCTGCAGCAGGAGACCGGAGCCGACATCGCGGTGGACGACGACGGAATGGTCGGCACGGTGACCATCGGCTCCAAGGACGGCAACGCGGTCGAAGAGGCTCGCCGCCGGATCTCGCTCATCCTCACACCGCCGAGCGCGGAAGTCGGCGTCGTGTACTCGGGCAAGGTCGTGAACATCACGAAGTTTGGCGCGTTCGTGAACATCCTCCCCGGACGCGACGGGCTGCTCCACATCTCGAAGCTCTCGCCGCTCGCCGGCGGCAAGCGCGTGGAGCAGGCGGAGGACGTGCTCACGCTCGGGCAGCCGGTCGAGGTCCGCGTCGACGACATCGATCCACAGGGCAAGGTGTCGTTGTCGCTCGTGGGTGAGTCCGGCACGTCCGACGGCGACAGTGGCGGCGGGCGTGACGGAGCGGGGTCGCGCAGGACCGGCGCTGGCCCGGGGCCCGCCCGCGTGTCCTTCGAGGACGCTTTCGAAGCGGAGCTCCTCGCAGACCTCGGTGACCTCGGTCCCGCGGTCCCCGCCGCACCCGGGCGGGAGGGGAACGGGGAAAGAGGAGGGGAGCGCCGCGGTGGCGGCGGCCGCCGCCGCCCCCCGAGGCGCCGGTGAGCGCACGCGCCAGCGCGATCGAAGGCGCCGAGCTCGCCTCGGGCGTGCGGATCGCCACCGAGACGATGTCGGACGTGCGGTCGGTGGCGATCGGGTTCTGGGTGGGGACCGGCTCGCGCGACGAGCCCGAGCGGCTCGCGGGCGCGTCCCACTTCCTCGAGCACCTCTTGTTCAAGGGCACCCCGACGCGCCCCGCGGCCGCCATCGCCGAGGCCCTCGACGAGGTCGGGGGGGACTGCAACGCGTTCACGACCAAGGAGTACACGGCCTTCTACGTGCGGCTGCTCTCCGACCACCTCGACCTTGGCCTCGACATCCTCGGCGACATCATGGAGGACCCGTTGCTCAGCGAGCGCGACCTCGACGCGGAGCGCACCGTGATCCTCGACGAGATCCTCATGCACGCGGACGAGCCGGCGGACCTCGTCGGCGAGACGGCGATGAGGGCCCTGTTCCCGGGGCATCCGCTCGGCCGTGACACGCTCGGCTCCCCCGAGAGCGTCGCGGCGACGGACGCCACCGACATCCGGCGGTTCTTCGAAGAGCACTACCGCCCCGCCAACATGGTCGTCTCCGTCGCCGGCGACTGCCGGCATGCGGAGGTGGTGGCCGCGCTCGAGGACCGGTTCGTGGCTCGCCCCGGCGGCTCGTCCCCCGTGCGCGCGCCCGTCGGCCCCGGCGTCGAGCCGCTCGTCGTGGTCCGCCGCCCGACCGAGCAGGCCCACCTGGTGCTGGCGATGCGCTCGGTGTCGCGCTTCGACGAAGCCCGCTGGCCCCTCGCGGTGCTGAACGTGGTGCTCGGGGGCGGGCTCTCGAGCCGTCTCTTCCAGAAGGTGCGCGAGGAGCGCGGGCTCGCCTACTCCATCTGGTCCGAGCGCAACGGGTTCTTCGACGTCGGGTGCACGACCGTGTCCGTCGGCACGGCACCTGAGTACGTGGACGAGGTGCTGCGGGTCGTGACGGGGGAGATCGAGGAGCTCGCCGCCAAGGGCGTCACCGCGCGGGAGCTCGACGTCGCCAAGGGCAACCTCCGCTCCGAGACGTTGCTGTCGTGCGAGGACTCGGGCGCGAGAATGAGCCGTCTCGGCACCTCGATGCTGCTCTACGCCCGCGCGTGGACGATCGACGAGGTCCTCCAGCGGATCGATGCGGTGGACCTTGACGCGGTGCACGAGGTCGCGCGCTCGCTGGCGGAGGCCCCTCGCGCCTTGGCGGCGGTCGGCCCCTTCGACGCGGACGCGTTCGACGGCGCCGCGCTGGGGTTGGCGGGCACCGCGGCCTGAGCGCCCGACGCGCCCTCTTCGCCACGAATTCCGCGCGTCCCGGGCACCGCACGCGCCCTTCCGTCCGTCCGAACCGGCCTCGGCCGGCCACTACGGGTCTCAACGAGCCCGACACACAAGTGTAATGAGATACGGTGAGGCCGTGGCCCGCCGCGCGCTTCGTCCTGATAGGTGACGGCAGTTCGACACTGGAAGCGGCTGCTGGTCGTCCTTGTCCTGACCGGCCTGACCGTCTGCTGGGTGTTCGCGACGCCGCTGTTCGGGCTTTCCGACGAGCCTGCCCAGGTGATGAGGGCCGCCTCGACCGTGCGGGGCCAGGTGGTCGGCACCCCCGCCGGCGGGCCCAACACCATCGTCAGCATTCCCGAAGACCTGATCGGCGCGAACCGCCTCCCGTGCTTCATGTTCCATCCCACAATCAGCGCGGGGTGCGAGGCCCCCCTCGGCCACGACACCGCCGACGTGTCCGAGGAGACCTGGGTGGGCTACTACCCACCGCTGTACTACTTCCTCGTCGGCTGGCCCTCGCTGCTGTTCCAGGGGGCGGTGGCGGTGTACGCGATGCGGCTCGTGGCGGCACTGCTCTGCTCGGTGCTGCTCGCCTTCGCCTTCTTCTCCGCGGCTGACGCCCGGGGCCGGGCGCTGCTCCTGCCGGCGGTCGCCGCCCTGGCGACCCCGTACGTCTTCGTCTACATGGCCACGGTCAACCCGAGCGGGATGGAGATGACCAGCGCGCTGTGCGCGTGGACGTCGGGGGTGGCGCTCGCGAACGGGCCGCCGTCGGCCAACAAGCGACGGATCCTGGCGCGGTTCGTCATCAGCATGGCCGTGCTGGCCCAGGTGCGCGACCTCGGACCGTTGTTCGCGGGCGTCCTCGTCGTCGTCCTGGTGGCCTGGTACGGGGTGCGGGCCAGCTGGCATCTCCTCCGGCGCCGCAGGGTCCAGCTCATGGTCGCCGGCGTCGGGGTGTGCGCGGCGTTCGCCGGCGTCTGGGTGCTCACCGTCGGGAACCTGACTTTCGTGGCGAACGCGCTGCCGTCACGGACAGGGGACTTCATGCTCGTCTGGCGGTCGATCCAACGGTTCTGGCACGACTTGATCCAACTGCCGGGGAACTTCGGGTGGACCGACACGTCACCACCGCGTTGGGTCACGGCGATCGGACTGTTGGCCATCGGCGGGCTGCTGGTCCTGGGGCTCCGCGCCGCGGCCAGGCGCGAGCGGCGGATCGGGATCGCCCTCCTCTCGTTCTCGTTCGTCTTCCCGGTCCTGCTGGTGGCGGCCGAAGCGCGGACCAACGGCGTCCTCGGGCAGGGCCGGTACTGGTTCCCGCTCATCATCGGCGGGCTCTTGCTCGTCGCCGAGGCCGGCGGGTCGAGGGCCGCGCGTCCGAGCCTGTCCGTGTGGTCCGGTGTCGCCGTCATCGGGATCGTCGTCGACGTCGTGTGCTTCCAGGTGGCGCTCGACCGCTTCCGGTTCGGCCTCGGGAGGCCGGAGATCACCGCCGGCTGGAACCCGCCGGGCGGAGGGGACCTGTGGCCCGTCCTGTACGGCGCGCTGACCCTGGCCTTCACCTACTGGTGGTGGAGCCTCGGTCGCCCGCACGGAGCGGACGCCCGAGACCCGAGCCGGACCGCGCGGGTGGCGATGAGGCGTCTCGCCGCGCCGGTCGCATGGAGCGCGGCGGGGAACGGAACGTCGGTTGCGAAGCCGCCGGTCGCGTCCTCGGTCGCCGCAGGAGACCCCGATGGCGCGCGCGCGGACGGCGCGCGCACGGACGGCGCGGGTGTGAACGGCGGGGGTGCGGACGGCGCCGGTGTAAACGGCGCCGGTGCGGACGGTGGGGGTGCGGACGGCGCCGGTGCGGACGGCGCCGGTGTGGACCAGGCAGGCGTCGAACGCGTCGGTGCGGACCCCGTCGGGATCGAAGGACCGGCTCCTCCGCCCGGCTGACGCGGGTCGTCCCCCGCGGCCGAGGTGGCTCCCGGGCGGACGGCACGCGAACCGGTAGCGTGACGGCGGTGATCCGCGTGGGCGTCGTGGGCGGAGCCGGTCGGATGGGGCGCGAGGTCTGCCGGGCGGTCGCCGACGCAGACGACCTCTCGCTCGGCGCGGTGGTCGATCCCGCGGCCGAGGTGGAGGGTGCCGAAGCGGCGATCGCGGGCGAGCTCGGTGCCGACGTGGCCGTGTCGAGCCGGCCAGAGGTGCTCGTCGACGCCGGCGTGGACGTGGCCGTCGACTTCACGATCGCCGACGCCGCGCGTCGCACCCTCCCGTGGCTCGCGGAGCACGGGATCCACGCCGTGGTGGGCACCACCGGGCTCGTCGACGAAGACCTCGCCGCACTCCGCCGCGCGTTCACGGGCGATCGGGCGAACGCGGTGGTGGCCCCCAACTTCGCGATCGGCGCGGTCCTTCTCATGCGCTTCTCGGAGCTCGCCGCGCCGTTCATGGACGGCGCGGAGATCGTGGAGCTCCACCACGACCAGAAGGGCGACGCGCCCTCGGGTACCGCGCTCCGGACCGCGGCGAGGATCGCGGCGGCACGCGAGCAGGCTGGCGCGCCGGCGCTGTTCGACGCGACGACCGACGTCGTCCTCGAGGGCACGCGCGGGGGCTCGGCCCCCGGTGGCGTGCGGGTCCACTCGGTCCGGCTCGCCGGGCTCGTCGCGCACCAGGAGGTGATCTTCGGCGCGCTCGGCCAGTCGCTCACCATGCGCCACGACTCGTACGACCGTCGGTCGTTCATGCCCGGCGTCCTCCTCGCGGTCCGCCGCGTCGCCGACCTCCCCGGCCTCACCGTCGGGCTCGACGCGCTGCTGGGCGTATGACCGCGCCCGGCGACGAAGGACCGACGTATCGCCGTCGACGCGTCGCGGATCGCACGAGGTGATCGAAGACCGCACCCGTGGCGCGCGGCTCCGGATCGTCGAGGCCGCGTACGGGTGTGTCGCGCGCTGGGGTTTTTCCAAGACGACCGTCGAGGACGTCGCCCGGGAAGCGGGGGTGTCGCGCGCGACCGTGTACCGGTACTTCCCGGGCGGGCGCGACGAGCTGCTGGCCGCGGTGGTCGCGTGGGAGAACGGCCGGTTCTTCGCCCGCCTCTACGACGAGGTGCAGGAGGCGGGCAGTCTCGAGGAGGTGCTGGAGCTCGGGCTCGTCTTCGCGCACCGCGACATCCGGGAGCACGACGTGCTCCAGCGGGTGCTCGAGACCGAGCCCGACCTCCTCCTGCCGAAGTTGACCGTGGAAGCCGCAGGTACCCAGCGGATGATCGCGGCCTTCCTCGAGCCCTACCTCGCCCGGGAGCGGCTCGCTCCGGCGATCGACGTGGCCGAGGCGGCGGACTTCCTCGCCCGCATGGCGCTGTCGTACATCTCCGCGCCCGGGTCATGGGATCTCACCGACCGCGCGCAGGTGGCGCGCCTCGTCCGCGG
>JASHYA010000312.1 GCA_030043315.1 Acidimicrobiales bacterium | reverse complement strand
GCGCCCGGTCAGGTCGTCGTGGCCGGCACCACCGACGCGGTCGCCGTGGCCTCCGAGATCGCACGCGAGCTCGGGGCGCGCAAGGTCCTCCCCTTGCCCGTGTCGGGCGCGTTCCATACGCCGCTCATGGCTGCGGCGCGCCCCGCGCTCCGCAAGGCGCTCGGAGACGTCACGTTCTCGGCGCCCGAGGTACCGGTCGTGGCGAACGTCGACGCGCGTGTCCACTCCGACCCGTCGGATTGGCCGGGACTGCTCTCCGCACAGTTGTGCGGCCCGGTGCGGTGGCGCCAGACGATCGAGACGCTGTCGGGTCTCGGTACGACGACCTTCGTGGAGGTCGGCCCGGGGGGCGTCCTCACCGGCCTCGTGCGGCGCAGCGCCCCCGAGGCGCAGGCGCTTTCGGTCGCGAAGCCCGATGATCTCGACGCGTTGCTCGACGCGGTGGCCGGCGGGCATGCCGATGGGCATGCCGGTGGTGTCGGAACAGCGGGTCGGGTCGGGGCGAGCGGGGCCGGCGCTGCCGGGACCGTGGGGATAGGCGTGGGCGAGGCCGGCGCTGCTGGAGGCGTGGGGACGGGCGGTCCCGGGACCGACGTGTGGCACCACGAGGCGCACGCGCATCAAGGGGAGCACCTCTACATGTCCGAGCGCGTCGTCGTGAGCCCGTGCTCGGGGATCTTCTCACCCGAGCAGTCGCTCGCAGCACCCGGGACGGGGCTCTTGCCGGGCACCGCGGGTCACCAGACAGACCCCTCGCACGTGCGCACCGGCGACCTCGTCGGGAGGGTCGGGGTCACCGAGGTCCGCACGCCGTTCGAGGGCGAGGTCGTCCGGTGGCTGTCGGTCGCAGGCGAGCGGGTGCAGGAGGGGCAGCCGCTCGTGTGGCTGCGCGTGGACGGGGAGAGCCGGTGACGACCCCCGGACCCGGCCCGGCGCCCAGCGAGGCGTCCGCCGCGGAACCCCCGGCGACCGCAGCCGGGCCCGCCCCCGGCCGCGTCGTCCTCGTCACCGGCGGGTCGAGAGGGATCGGCGCCGCGTGCGCCGCGTGGTTCGCGCTCCACGGCGACCGGGTCGCCGCAACGACGCGGGGTGATCCCCAGGAGCTCAAGCCGCCCGCCGGCGTGCCCGAGGACCGGTTCATGGGCGTGCGCTGCGACGTGACCGACGCCACACAGGTGGACGACGCCTTCCGCGCCGTCGAGGAGCGGTGGGGTCCGGTGGAGGTGCTCGTCGCGAACGCCGGCATCACGAGGGACACGCTCGTCCTGCGGATGGGCGAGGACGCCTGGCACGAGGTGCTCGAGACGAACCTCACGGGCGCCTTCCGGGTCGCGAAGCGCGCGGTCGCCAAGATGCTCCGGCTCCACCACGGGCGCATCGTCTTCGTCTCGTCGGTCGGCGCCTTCGTCGGCCTCCCCGGCCAGGCCAACTACGCGGCGTCGAAGGCCGGCCTGGTCGGCATGGCGAGGGCGCTCGCCCGGGAGGTGGCGAGCCGCCAGATCACGGTGAACGTCGTTGCCCCCGGGGTGGTGGACACGGACATGACCGGAGCGCTCGGAGAGGAGCGGGTGGGCGAGCTCGTAGGGTTGGTGCCGCTCGGACGGGCCGGGAGCCCCGAGGACGTGGCGGCCGCGGTCGGCTTCCTGGCCTCGGACGCGGCGGCCTACATCAGCGGCGCCGTGCTCCCGGTGGACGGCGGCCTCGGCATGGGCCTCTGACCGCAAGGGCGCTTGCCGACCTCGCCGGTCCGTCGGGCGACCCCGCCGGTCCGTCGGACGCCGGTCCGTCGGAGACCCGCTACCTCACCCGAGCCCGGCGCGACGTGACGGTAGGCTGATGGGCCGCCGCGCCAAGGGCCGGTTGCGGAGCCTGACGGGGCCCGAGGACTTGGACGAGGTCCCAGGGACCCATCGAGGCGGAGGACCGACAGGCCCGAGAGCCCGCCCTCGCGAGGACGGGCTCATGAAGACGGCCTCACGAAGGCCCGACAAGGAGAGAGGGACGTGGACAACGAGGCAGCGTTCGAAAAGTTCCGTGAGTGCGCGGTGGAGGTCCTCCAGGTGCCCGCCGACAAGGTGACGATGGACGCCCGGTTCGCCGAGGACCTCGACGCCGACAGCCTCGACCTCGTCGAGCTGGTGATGGCGCTGGAGGAGGCGTTCGACGTCACGGTGGAGGAGAGCGAGCTCGAGGACATCGAGACCGCGGGCCAGGCGTTCGAGCTGATCAGCTCCAAGCTCTGATGCTGCTCGGGGTCGTACCCGACGGACCGGTCCGGGGACGGCGTGTCGCGGTCACCGGGATCGGCGCCGTCACCTGCTGCGGACTTGGCGTCGAGGCGCTGTGGGAGGGGCTCGTCCACCCGTCCATCTCCGGCGAACGCCGGGTACGCGACTTCGACGTCACCGACTACTTCGACGCGAAGGAGGCGCGCCGCGTCGACCCGTTCGCCGCGTTCACGGTCGCGTCCGCCGAGATGGCGCTCGAGGACGCCGGCGAGCTCGGCGTCGACCCCGCTCGAGCCGGGGTGCTCTTCGCCACGGGCGTCGGCGGGTTCGAGACGCTCGCCAACCAGGTGACCGTCTACAACGAACGCGGCGCACGAAGGGTCTCGCCATTCCTCGTCCCGATGATGATGGCCAACGCCGGCGCCGCGCACGTCTCGATGCGCAACGGATGGCACGGCCCTTCCGAGACCGTGGTCACCGCGTGCGCGGCGGGCACCCACGCGGTCGCCAACGCGGCACGGCTGGTGGCGAGCGGGCGGTGCGACGTCGTCCTCGGCGGCGGCGCGGAGGCGTCGATGCACCCCGTCGCCATCGCCGCGTTCGCCAACATGACCGCCATGTCGTCGAGCGGGATCTCGCGCCCCTTCGACGTGCGGCGCGACGGGTTCGTCATGTCCGAAGGGGCCGCGGCCCTCGTGCTCGAAGCGTGGGACCATGCAGTGGCCCGCGGCGCGCGCATCTACGCCGAGATCGCCGGATCGGGTTCCACCGCCGACGCGCACCACATCACCGCGCCGGAGCCCGAGGGCGAGGGCGCGGTCGCCTGCATGGAGCAGGCGCTCTTCGACGCGCAGATCTCCTGGGAGGACGTCGCCCACATCAACGCGCACGGCACCTCCACGCCGCTCAACGACCTCGCCGAGGCCCGCGCGATCAACAAGGTCTTCGGCGAGCCCGCTCCCCCGGTCACCTCGACCAAGGGCGTGACCGGCCACGGCCTCGGGGCCGCCGGCGCGATCGAGGCGGTGGCCTCGGTCCTCGCGATCGACCGCAGGCTCATCCCCCCGACCTACGGCTGCGAGCAGCTCGACCCCGAGATCCACCTCGACGTCGTGCGCGGCGAGGCGCGCCCGTGGGAGCCGGGCCCGGTGCTGTCGAACTCCTTCGGCTTCGGCGGCCACAACGGCTGCCTGGTGATCCTCCCGCCGGCCGCGTAGGCCCGCGCCGGCACGACGCACGTCGGCGCGGCGGACCAGGACCTCCATGACGTGACCGAGCGGTCCGGCGCTCCGGACGGTCGGAACGGAACCGCGCCTCGGTGCCGGGGATGGGTCAGCGAGCCCCGACTGCAAGCGCGATCCGGCTGCGGATCGCGTCGAGCTGTTCGACGGTCACCGCCGACGGCGTCGAGGTGACGCGCCGCCCGGAGACGCTCGAGACGTGGTGAGTCAGAGCCCAGGACGTCGAGTCCGCCCCGTTCTCGGGCGTCGGGTCGATCCGCACCGCGAAGGACCGGTGGGCCAGCCCCTCGTCGCGGGTCAACGGCACGACCACGACGTTCGGGTAGTCGTCCGGGAACAGTTCGTCGTCCTCGACCACGACGGCGGGCCGCAGCCGGCCAGGCTCACCGGGAAGCGCCCCTCTGCGCCAGTCCACCAGCACGATGCTTCCCGCTCTCGTCCGGCTCACGACGCGTCCGTCGCGGGCGTGCCGAACTCGTCGAGCTCCGTTCGGGCCTCCGCGTTGCTGCGGAGGTGTGCGACGACACGGTCACCGTCCTCACGGATTGCCTGGCGGCGGACGCGCTGCGCCTCCGTCTCAGCGAGCTCCCGCACGTAGGCGCTGACGCCCTTGCCCTCAGCGGCTGCCGCGGCTTCGAGCGTCGCTCTGTCGGCGGGGTCGAGGCGAATCGTAAGGGTTTCGGGCACCACCCCAGTGTGTCACTTATACGTCTTATACCTTCGTCTTACACTGGCTCGAGGGTCCCTTGGAGGCAGCCGCGAGGGAATCGGTCTCGGTGGTGGCGTGGATACGCTCGGGCCTCCGTGGGCGAGGAGAGGGAAGTGGACGAGCGAGCACGCGCGCATCCCGTCACTGTCGACGAGGCGCGCGGGATGACGGGCACCCAGCTCGAGGCCGTCGCCGACCTCGAGCGCCGGGTCGTCGCGCACGACGGGGGCCGCCTGAAGCTCGAGTGGAACACCCTCCGGCATCGTCCTGCCGGCGAGGTGAACGATCTCCTCGTCTGGGACGGCGGCAGGCTCGTCGGCTTCTGCGGCCTCTACGTCTTCGGGCGGGAGCCGGAGGTCGCCGGCGCGGTCGACCCCGACCACCGACGGCAGGGCGTCGGCTCCGCCCTGCTCGAGCGTGCGCTGAAGCACGTGGGCCGGCACGGGGCGACGAAGGTGCTGCTCGTGACCCCGGCGACCACGGGGGCCGGGCGTCGCTTCGCGCTCGGCAAGGGGGCGACGATCGACCACTCCGAGCACCACCTGGAGCTCGTCGGACCACCGGTGGGCCCACCCAGCCCGCGGCCTTCCACCGCGGGGCTGCGCGTCCGGGCCGCCGAAGTGGGCGACCTGGGCTCGATCGTGCCGATCCTCGAGGACGCGTTCGGCGACGGCGCGAGCGACGCGGGCCAGGCCGGACCGAGCGACCTCGCCCTCGTCGTCGAGCGCGCCGGCGACGTCGTGGGCTCGCTGCGCGTCGAGCTCGCAGGGACGTCGGCCGGCATCTACGGCCTCGCCGTCCGGCCGGACCTGCGCGGCCAAGGCATCGGACGGGCGGTCCTCTACGAGGTCTGCCTGGAGGCGCGGCGGCGCGGCGCGCAGTCGGTCACCCTCGAGGTGGAGACCGACAACGACCACGCGCTCGGCCTCTACACGTCCGTCGGGTTCGAGCGCCGTACCACGGAGGACTACTTCGCGCTCCCGGTTTCCGGTTCGTCATCCGTCCTCCGTTAGGCCGCGGCTCACCCGCCCGTGAGGTTGGCGGGTGCCGGAACTCATGGATCGCAGCATTTCGTCCCTTCGGGCGAGGAGGTGCCGCGTCGCCGGGCGCGCTGCCTGATCGCTGAGGGTCGTCCCTTGTGGCTACCGGCTCTGCGGGACGCGGCGAACGGGTTTGCTGGTGCGGGTGTGTCCCTCGGGCGACGCCAGCTGGCGCTCCAGCGCCGTGAACGCATCGATGATCTGCGGAGCCTCGAATGCGCGATTCCGACGACCGACGGTGACCTGGCGAAGGATGCCCGCCTCGGCAAGCCGCTGGATCGCCTCATTGGTGTGGACGAAACTCCGGCCGATCAAGGCGGCTGCGCTGTTCACGGTCACGACCGGCGCTCCGACGAGCACCCGGAGGAGAAGGTCAGCTGACGATCGGGCTCGGACCCGACCGAGTCGTTCTCGCCAATCGGCCTCGATGGCGAGAGCCTGTTGCTCGAACGATGCGGCATCGTCGACCGACCGTTTGCAGGCAGCGGCAAACCGTCCAATCCAGAGGTTGATCCCCTCGCGGGCTTGTTTGGACGTCGCCGGGCCGCGGTACCGGGTGGCGGTGAGTCCGCTGATGTAGTCCTGTGACCACGTGGCAAGGACGAGCGAGACCGGTGGCAGGACCCGGTCTGCAAGTCCCCTACGTCGAAGGATGAGATGGATGAGGGCACGGCCCGTCCGCCCGTTCCCATCGACGAACGGGTGGATCGTCTCGAACTGCGCATGAGCAATGGCAGCCTGGGCGACGGCGGGCAGCCCGTCCTCGTTCGCGAAGGTGCAGAGATCGGTCATGAGGTCGGCGACGCGTTCTGGGGGAGGGGGGACGTATGCCGCGGAGCACGGATTGTACGAGCTGCCGCCAATCCAGTTCTGGACATCCCGATAGCGACCGCCGTACCGCTCAAGACGGGACCCTGCAAGCAGGCGGCGATGAATCTCCAGCAGGAGGTCGGTCGTGATCTCGTCACCGATTCGGACGCTTTCGACGCCATAGACCATGGCGTCGATGTTCCCGAGCACCTCGGTCGCGGTGACGTCCGAAGGATCGTCACCGAACTCGCGGGCGGCTTCCGCTCGAAGCAAGCGCCGTGCGCCGATCTCCAGCCCTTCAATGCGAGAGGAGGCGACGGACTCCGCCCGCAGCAGGATGCGGGCAAGGGCCTCGGTGTCGGCGAGGCTGGCCGCTTCGACGTTCAGTCTGGCGATTGCCGCTGCAGCATCGACGATGTCAGCAGCTACCTCCCCGTCGATCGTGAAGGCACGACCGGCGAGCGTGTCGGGGACGTAGGCTTCGTACTCGCAGGAACGAGTCTCTTTGCGAGACGGACCCGAGCGGTCGCTGAGCCAGCGCCTGCGGATAACCGTAGACATGGGTTCTCCTTACTTACGGATATTGTACAACCGTAAATAAGGTGAGGGGGCATCTGCGGTTCTGGTGCGTGCGTGCGGGTGCCGGGAACGCCATCCACGGACTCCGACGCGCAGAAGCGACACACTCCTCGCCAAAAAACTTCGGGGCGCCGCCTCTTACGCGCCGCGCAGTGCGGCGAGGTCGGCGAGCACTGCGCCGGCGAAACCGCTCACGTCGGTGACGTCGTAGGAGCGCCGGATCGTGCCCTCCGGGTCGATGAGGTACGCGATCCGCTTCGGGTACTCCGCGTACTCGTCGTCGGCAGGACGGATGACCTCGTAGGCCGCGCCCACCGAATGGTCGGTGTCGCTCAGCAACTGGAAGGGGAACCCCTCGGCGTCGGCGAACGCCTTGTTCTCCCCGGGCGTGTCGAAGGACGCCCCGAGCACGACGGCGTCGGCGTCCCGGAGGTCGTCGAACCTGTCACGCAGGCCCTGTCCCTGGATCGTGCAGCCCGGGGTCGAGGCCTTCGGGTACCAGTAGAGCACCGCCCAGTGGCCCCGCTGCTTCGAGAGCGACGTCTCGGTGCCGTCCTGGTCGGGAAGGGTGAAGTCGGGCGCGACACTTCCGGGTTCGAGCATGTGGATCATCCTATGAGGCTCGGCGGTCGTGGGCGTCAGCCGGCGTCGAGCGCCTCCCGTAGCTGACCGACGAACTCGCTCGCTGCGTCCGGGCCCCCGCCCTCGAGCAGCCGCCGGACCAGCGCGGAGCCCACGACGACGCCGTCGGCCACTTCGCAGACCGCCCGGGCCTGCGCGGGCGTCGACACGCCCACGCCGACGCACACCGGCGCGTCGGTCACCCGGCGGACCCGTCGCACCACGTCCGCCGTCTCGCTGCCGACGGACTCGCGTTCCCCCGTCACGCCCATACGCGCCACCGCGTAGACGAAACCCCGGGAACGGGCGCAGATGTCCGCCACACGGGGCTCGGGCGTCGAAGGCGCCACCAGCAGGACGGTGGCGACCTCCGCGGCGTCGGCCTCGGCGGCCCAGCCGTCGAGCTCCTCGAGCGGAAGGTCGGGCACGATCGCCGCGCCGATGCCCGCGGCGCGCAGCGACCGGGCCATCCGGCGGTGGCCGGTGCGGAAGACGATGTTGTAGTAGGTCATGACCGCGACCGGTACCTCGAGCCCCGCGGACGCGACGTCGTCGACCACCCGCGCCGGCGTCGCGCCCCGATCCAGCGCGTGGACGCCCGCCCGCTGGATCACCGGGCCGTCCATCATCGGGTCCGAGAAGGGGATGCCCACCTCGATCGCGTCGGCGCCGGCGGCCGCGACGGCCTGCAACGACTCGACCCAGTCCTCGCTCATCCCCCCCATGACATAGGGGACGAGCAGCTTGCGCCCTTCGCCGCGCCGCGCGCGCAGCCAGGGCTCCAGTGCGATCACCGTGGGCCGCGGCCGGCCGCGAGCAGCTCACGGACCTGGGCGACGTCCTTGTCTCCTCGTCCCGACAGCGTCACGAGCACGGTGGACCCCCTCGGGACCCCCCTCCCCACCTCGCGGGCGATCCACGCGAGCGCGTGCGCGGGCTCGAGCGCCGGAAGGATGCCCTCGGTGCGCGCCAGGAGCTGGAAAGCGTCGAGCACTTCTTCGTCCGTCGCCTTCTCGTAGCGCGCGCGCCCCGACGCGGCCAGCGACGCGTGCTCGGGACCGATGCCGGGATAGTCGAGCCCGGCAGAGATGGACTCGGCCTCGAGGATCTGCCCCACCTCGTCCTGGAGGAGCAACGACCGCATGCCGTGCAGCACGCCGGGGATGCCGTCGGTGGCGGCCGCTCCCCCCGCCGCCTCCACGCCGACCAGACGCGCCTGCGTGTCCGCGAACCCCGCGAAGGTCCCGGCCGCGTTCGACCCTCCGCCGACGCACGCGACGACGACGTCGGGGTCTGCGCCGTCGAGCAGCGCCCGGCACTGCTCGCGGGCCTCGTCGCCCACGACGCGCTGCAGCTCGCGCACCATGTAGGGGAACGGGTGGGGTCCCATCACCGAGCCCAGGCAGTAGTGGGTGTGATCGACCGTCGCGACCCAGTCCCGCAGGGCCTCGTTCACCGCGTCCTTGAGCGTCCTGCTCCCGGCGCGGACCGGTCGCACCTCGGCACCGAGCAGCTCCATCCGGAAGACGTTGAGCTCCTGGCGCTCAGTGTCGAGCTCTCCCATGTAGACGGTGCACTCGAGCCCGAAGAGCGCGGCCGCAGTGGCGGTCGCCACCCCGTGCTGACCCGCACCGGTCTCGGCAACGAGCCGACGCTTCCCCATGCGACGGGTGAGGAGTGCCTGCCCGACCACGTTGTTGAGCTTGTGCGAGCCCGCGTGCACGAGGTCCTCGCGCTTCAAGAGCATCCGTACGCCGAGCTCCTCGGAGAGGCGGAGGCACTCGGTGACCGGCGTGGGTCGCCCGCCGTAGTCGCGCAGCACGGCACCGAGCTCGGCGCGGAACGCGGGGTCGGCCCACGCGTCGTCGAACGCCTCCTCGAGCTCCATGCAGGCGGGGACCAACGACTCGGGCACGAATCGCCCCCCGTACTCGCCGAACCGGCCGCCCGGGGCCGGGAGGCCCATCACCGGACCGGCAGGAGACGCGCCCGCGCCGCCGGGCGCAGCCGGATCACCGGGTCCGCTCACCCCTCCATCCAGTCGTAGGGGGCGCTGCCTCCACCGGTGTCGTCGGGACCGCCGAGGCCTCGGCTCGATGCCCCGTCTGCGCCCTCGCCCTCGCCGCCGCCCGCGAGGTCGGCGATCTCGGCGAGCTCCGCCGCGTCGGCCGCGGCCGCGGCGGCCGCTGCGGCCCGTGCGTTCCTGATGAAGGCCCGGAGCAGCTGCGGGTCTTTCGCGCCGGGCGCGGCCTCCACGCCGCTCGACACGTCGACTCCCCGGGGGCGCAGCTTGGCGATGGCGTCGCCGACGTTGTCGGGCGTGAGCCCGCCCGAGACGAACATGCGCGCGCGATCGATCACCCCTTCGGCGAGCCTCCAGTCGAAGACCTGCCCCGATCCCGGGCTCTGCCCGTCGATGAGCAGGTAGTCCGCACCGAACTCACTGAACCGCTGGATCGCCCGATCGCCTGCTGGGAAGGCCCGGATGGTGCACGCCACGCGCTCGCGGATCCACAGGCACTGCTCGGCGGTCTCGTGACCGTGCAGCTGCACGGCGCCGAAGCCGACCGTGTTCGCGATGTCGACGACACGCAGCGGCGCCTCGTCGCGGAAGACCCCGACGGTGAGGACGTCGTGGGGCAGCCGCTTCACGATGTCGCCGGCGACCGAAGGGGTGATCTGACGCGGGGAGGGCGCGAGGACGAAGCCGATCGCGTCCGCGCCGAGGCCCACCGCCAGGAGCGCGTCTGGCTCGCTGGTGATGCCGCAGATCTTGATCCAAAGGTCGTCGCGCACGTCCGCTCCCGGTTCTCCGGCTAGCTCCGGACCGGTGCGCCCGGCACCGAGGGCGCATCCCGCTGGGCGCGCCGGCCCACCGGGTGGCCGCACAGCGCGCGCACGGCCGCCGGCCGGTCGCCCGACGTCACGACCGACTCCCCTACCAGGATGGCGTCGTAGCCCGCGTCCGCGAGACGACGCGCGTCGTCTGGCCCGCGGATCGCGGACTCTGCAACTGCCACCACGTCGGAGGGGATCCGGGGGGCCAGCCGCTCCGCCCTCGCCGTGTCGACCTCGAACGTGGTGAGGTCCCGCTGGTTCACCCCGACCAGACGAGGCCCCAGAGCGAGCGCCCGCTCCAGCTCCACCTCGTCGTGGACCTCGACGAGCGCGTCGAGGCCGACGCGTCCGGCGAGCTCGTGCAGCGACGCAAGCTCGTCGTCCGAGAGCGCCGCAACGATCAGCAGCACGGCGTCACCGCCCATGAGACGCGCGTCGCACACGTCACGGGGCCCGACCGTGAAGTCCTTGCGCAGGACCGGAAGGCCCGACGCGTCCCGGGCGGCCTCGAGGTCGGCGCTGCTCCCGCCGAAGAACTCCACGTCGGTGAGGACCGACAGGCAGGTCGCGCCACCCTTGGCGTAGTCGTGGGCGACCTCGGCCGGGTCCAGGCCCGTCGCGAGCGGCCCCTTGGAGGGCGAACGCCGCTTCACCTCCGCGATGACCGCCAGACTGTGCCCCCCCGCCGCACCCGGCGCAGCGGCCCGGGCGCCGGCGCCGGCGCCGCCGGCCGCG
>JASHYA010000311.1 GCA_030043315.1 Acidimicrobiales bacterium | reverse complement strand
GGATCCACGGTGCCGGTGTCCCTTACATGAGCCGTACCGGTCGCCGGTGCGGACTCGACGTCCCGGGCACGCCGGCTGACGCCCTGCGCACACCGGCTCACGAGAATTCCAGCGTCTCGAACGGCGGGCACTCCACCACCGTCGCGACGTCGGCGCCGTCGAGCTCCCCTTCGGCCCGCGGACGGGGCGGAACGAGGTCGAAGCGGACCTCCTCGCCGTCGGCGCGCACCGCGGTCGCGGCCCGGCCGTGCAGCACGACGCGGAGTCGCGCCGGATCCGGGTGGCCGCCCTCGCGCTCCCACCGCAGCCTCCGGACCCCACCCGCTTCCGATGCGAGCGCGAAACGGTGGCGCCGCCACGAACCGTGGCCGTCACCCGCGTCGTCGTAGAGCTCGCCACGGGCCCGACCGGACCGGCTCAGGACGCAGTGGAGCGCGAGGAGACGCGGCTCGTGCCCGAGCCCGAGGCTGCCCCCGAGCCCGCCGTCCCCGAGCCCGCCGTCACCGAGCCCGGAGTCGCGGCGCCACCCGTCGTCGAGCCCGCCGTCGTGCAGCCACCCGTCGTCGAGTGGGAGGACGGTCCCCGACCGGACGAACACGACCGGTTCCCCGAGCGGCGCGTCGACGAGGGCGCCACGCACGTGGCGGACGGGGCCCACCCCGGAAGCGCCGGCCGGCCCGGACGGCGTCCACTGCGCCCACTCCCCCTCGGGGAGCACCACCCGCCGTGACCGAGCGCCCGGGGTCGTGACGGGGGCGACGAGGAGCGCGTCGCCGAGGAGGAACTCGTCGGCGGACGACGCGGTGTCGGCGGTCGCCGGCCAGCCGAGCGGGCGGACCGGCGGCCACCCGGTCCGTGCCGCCTCCTCGGCCAGCGTGTACAGGTACGGCAGCAGCCGGTAGCGGAACCGGATGAGGCCGCCGACGAGGGAACGGGTGGGCTCGGGGAAGCGCCACGGCTCCCGGTCGGCGGCGGACTTGGTGCAGTGGGTGCGGCAGAGGGGGAGGAAGACCGACAGCTCGAGCCATCGCAGGTAGAGCTCGTCCGTCGGCGACCCGGTGAACCCGCCGATGTCCGGTCCGCTGAACGGCAGCCCGGACAAGCCCAGCCCGAGGACCGTGGTGACCTGCTGGCGCAGCGACGCCCAGCTCGTCTCGGCGTCCCCCGTCCAGATCCACGCACGCCGCTGGAGTCCCGCCCAGCCCGAGCGTGAGAGGACGAACGGGCGTCGTTCCGGGCGCGCGGTCTCGAGCGCGGCGCCGCCTGCCTCCGCCATCTCCAGCCCGTAGACGTTGTGGCAGCTGCGATGGTCACCGGCCGCGAGCCGGGCGTCGCGCGGGAGGGTCTGGTCCCCAAAGAGCGAGATCGACGTCGGCTCGTTCATGTCGTGCCAGATGCCGGCCACGCCTTGGTCGAGGAGGCGCCCGTAGAGCCCGCCCCACCACCGGCGCGCGCCGGCGTCGGTGAAGTCCGGAAACGCCGCACGGCCGGGCCAGACCGCGCCTTCGAGGATCCCGCCGTCTCGGCTGCGCACGAAGTGGTCGCGCCCGTCGACGTAGACGTCGTAGGCGGGGTCCACCTTCACCGCCGGATCGAGGATGGCGACGATCCGCGTGCCCTGGTCCGCGAGCTCGTCAGCGAGCGCGCCGAGATCGGGAAAGCGCTGCGCGTCGACCGTGAAGACCCGGTAGCCGTCCATGTAGTCGATGTCCAGGTGCACGACGCTGAGCGGGAGCCCCTCGTCACGGAAGCCTCGTGCGACCGCCCGCACCTTCTCGTCGGTCGCGTAGCCCCAACGCGACTGGTGGTAGCCGAGTGCCCAGCGCGGCGGCATGGCCGGCCGGCCGGTGAGCGAGGTGTACCGCTCGAGCAGCGTCGACACGGGTCCGGTCGCCAGGTAGTGGCGGAGCATCCCGGACGCGAACCGCGCCTCCACGCGACCCGACGCCGCGGCGGCACCGGACGTCGACGGCCGGGTGATCTCGACCTCGCCCTCCGACGGGTTCTCGAAGAACGCGAGCAGGTTCCCCGTCGGATGGAGCCCGACGAGCACCGGCACCACGCAGTAGAGCGGATCGGTCCCGGGCGCCCATCCGCCGGACGGGTCGCGGTTCCACAGCCGGTGCCGCCCCTCGAGCGCCAGACGGCCGGCCTGCTCTCCGAGCCCCACGAGCTGCTCGCCGTCGCGAAGGAGATGCCGGTGGGTCCGGCCGGCCCCCCCTCGCAGCGGGGGCAGCTCGTGACGGAGCAGGTCCCCGGTCGGACCGAGCACGAGGATCGACCCGTCGGGACGGACGCGGACCGTGAGGACCGCGCTCTGCGCGAAGGGCCCTTCGGGTTCCGCGGTGACCCGCACGGTGCCGAGGGGACCGGGCCGATGGGCGAGCGGGTCTCCGACGAGCGCCCAGGGCTCCGGCGGCTCGTCCGGCCCCCAGCTGATCCGGACGACGTCGTCCGCGAGGAACCGCACCTCGACCTCTGCCCGCGCGAACCTGCACCGGAATCCGACCGGGGCCCGGCGCAGCCGACCCGACCGGTCGGAGCGCCGCTCGGTCACCGGCTCCACCTCGAGCAGCTCCCCGGGGTCCCTGGGCACCTCGCGCGCCCGGGGTCGGCGCCGGCTCGCAACGACGGCACGCCAGCTGTTCGCGAGGACCGCGGCAGAGGTCTCGAGGCCGAGGTCCGAAAAGACACGGGCAGCTTCGGTGACGTGCGCGACGCTGCGGAGGACGCGGCGCATTCCAGCGACTCTAGGGTTTGCCGCAACGGAACTCGCGGAGTCCGAAGACGACGCGACGACCGCGTCGGCCACCGCGTACCGAGCCGGCCCGGAACCGCGCCGTACACCTGAAGACCGGGCACGACCACCAGGGCCGGCTGCCGGTAGTCTGTCTCCCCGGATGGGTTACCGCCCGTGCGAGACGGGAGAGGGCGCATGGGTGTCGACGCCACCGAGGCTGACGTTCGGTTGGCGCCCCCGCCGGTGGGGTTCTCCGTCTGGCAACGGTGGCGATCGATCGTCTTCGCCCCCATAGGTGACGGCCAGCGGCGGCGGCGCGGCAGCGACGGGCTCCGAGTCGCCGCGGCGATCGCCGGGCTGCTCGTCTGCCTGCTCCTCATCCACTACGGGGTCCGGGTCGACCGGACCATCACCAGGGTGGTCAACCCGCCGCCGATCAGCATCAGCTGGCTGGTGACCGCGGTCTACGACGTCGGCGCGTTCGGAGTGGCAGGTGTGCTGGTCCTCCTCGCGCTGGTGTCCCGACGCTGGGTCGTGGCCCGTGACATCGGCCTGAGCGTCGTCGGCACCGCCGCGGTCTACGGGATCCTGTTCCTCCTGCTCGGTTACGACGGCGGGCGGAAGACCGGCGCCATCATCCACGGGTTCTCGGTGGCGTTCCCGGTCTTTCAGATCGCGGCGTTGATGGCGATCGTCACGGCGGTGCTGCCGTATCTGGCCCGGACGGTCCAGCGGCTGCTCGAGATCTCCGTCTTCCTCGTCGCCTTCGCGTCGGTCGTCGGTGGTCACGCGCTCCCGGTGAACATGCTCGGCAGTCTGGCGATCGGTTGGGCGGTGACGGCCGGCGTCCACTTGGTCTTCGGCTCCCCGCTCGGCCTTCCCTCCGCCGACGACGTGGCGGCGCTCCTCCACGAGCTCGGGGTGCGCGCCGTCGACGTCGCGCCCCTCGCCTACCAGGAGTGGGGGGTGGTGAGGTACGGCGCGGCGGTCGAAGCCTCCTCCGGGGTGGGCGCCCGGGACCTGTCGATCTCGGTCTACGGCCGCGACGCCGCGGACGCCAAGCTGCTGGCGAAGGTCGGCCGGTTCCTCCTCTACCGGGACTCCGGTCCGACGTTGACCTTCACCCGGCTCCAGCAGGTCGAGCACGAGGCGTACCTCACCCTGCGTGCGGGCCAGGCCGGGGTCACGGTGCCCACGGTGGTCGAGGCGGCGGAGGCGGGACCGTCGGGCGACGCGCTGCTCGTGTGCGGCGTACCGTCGGGGACGCCGTTGTCGGCGCTCGGCTCCGACGACCTGACGGACCGGTCGCTCGACGACATCTTCAGCCAACTCCTCAAGCTGCGGGCGGCGCGTATCGCCCACGGCGAGATCAGCGGCGACGACCTGTTGGTCGACCGCGCGACGGAGACCGCCGCGTTGGTCAACTTCCGGAGTGCCACCACCAACTCGGGGACCGAGCGGCTCGACCGCGACCTGGCCGGGGCGGTCGCGGCGGTCGCCATCGCGGTCGGGGCCGAGCGGGCGAGCGACGCGGCCGCGCGCTGTCTCACCGCCGACGTCCTCTCGGGGGTGCTCGGCTGTCTCCGTCGCGCCGGACTCGACCCGATCCTCGTCCGGGCGCTGCGCGGCCGCAAGGCGCTGCTCGACGAGGTGCGCCAGCGGGCCGCCGCAGCCAAGGGGATCGACGTCCCGAAGCTCATCGAGCCCCGGCGGGTCAGCTGGGCCAACCTGATCCTGATCGTCGGCACGCTGATCGGCGGCTGGGCGCTCATCGGCGTCCTGCTCGACGTCACCCGGTCGTTCCATACCATCATCGGCGCCGACTGGGTCTGGGTCGTGGGAGCGTTCCTCCTGTGCCAGCTGGCCTTCGTCGGCTCCGCCGTCGAAGACCGGGGCAGCGTGGCCGGGGACCTGCCGTTCAACCGGCTGCTCGCCCTGGAGATCGCCAACAGCTTCAGCGGGGTGGCCGGGGGGACGGCGGCCATCTTCGCCACCCGGGTCCGCTTCTTCCAGCAGCAGGGCTACGACGCCGGCGTGGCCATCAGCTCGAGCGCCTCCGTCACCGCGACGAGCTGGCTCGTCAAGGGCGTGCTGTTCGTCATCTCGCTCCCACTTGCCTGGAGCGCCATCGACCTGGAGTTGACGCCGGAGTCGGGAGGGAACGCCAAGACGGCGTGGATCATCCTCGCGGTCGTGGTGGCCGTTGCCCTCGTGATCGGGCTGGTGCTGGCGGTGCCCAGGCTCCGCCGGTTGGCCGCGGACAAGGTCCGGCCGAGGCTGCGCGACATCTGGGCCAACACCCGGGCGGTGGCCCAGTCGCCCTCGAAGATGGCTCAGCTCCTGGGGGGAGCCGTCGTCGGCCAGCTGGCGGTGGCCCTGGCCCTGGCGGCCTCGTTGCGGGCCTTCGACGACCACCTCAGCCTGGCCACCTTGATCGTCGTCATCACCCTCGCCGGCATGATCGGGGGCGTCTCGCCGGTCCCGGGCGGGGTGGGGGTCGTCGAGGCCGGCCTGATCCTCGGCCTGACCGCGGCGCACATCTCCGAGGTCGACGCCACCGCCGCGGTCTTCATCCAGCGGCTGTTCAGCGCCTACCTCCCGCCGATCTGGGGGTGGTTCAGCCTCATGTGGCTGCGAAGGCGGGAGTACGTCTGAGGATTTTTCGCCGGCGGGGCGCCGGCGCCGAGGTGGGCTGCACCGTGACCGGGACCACGGCGCGGGCGGCCGGCCGTCACGCCGCCCGGTACTCGAACCGGTCGGCAGGAGACACGACGCTCGATCCCCCGGGGATCGAGACCGTGACGTTGACGATCCCACTGCCGGCCGGGCTCGTGGCCCTGATCCTCGTCGTGCTCACGACGGTGACGTGGGTCGCCGGCTTCGTGCCGAAGCGCACGACCGCCCCTCGGACGAAGTCGGTGCCGATGATCGTCACCGTGGTGCTCCCGGCCGTCGGGCCATCGCGCGGCGAGACGGAGGCCACCCTGGGCGGTTGGTACCGGAAGAGGTCAGCGGGCGAGGGGCTGCTCGTGCCATCGGGAATCGTCACGGTCACGTTGACGGCGCCGGCGGTGTGCACAGGGCTCGTGGCCCTGATCCTCGTCGTGCTCACGACGGTGACGTGGGTCGCCAGCCTCGTGCCGAAGCGCACCTCGGACCCCTTGACGAAGTCGCTCCCCGTGACGATCACGGCCGTGCCGCCTGCCGTCGGCCCCCCGTGCACCGAGACCGAGGCCACTTTCGGCGCCAGGTACCGGAAGAGATCGGCGGCCACACCTCTCTTCCCGTCGGGGACGACGACCGAAATGCCGACCAGACCAGCGGTGTGGGCGGGGCTCGTGGCCAATAGCTCTGTGGAGTCCACGAAGATGACGTGGGTCGCCACCACCTGACCGAATCGCACCGTCGCCCCTCTGGTGAAGTGGGTTCCGGTGATCGCGACCGCGGTGCCGCCGGCGGTCGGCCCGGACGGTGGTGTGACGGCGATGACCGCCGGGGTCGTTGTGGTCGAGGTCGCCGGTGGTGTCGCCGGTGGTGTTGTCGCTGTAGCCGGTGCGGGCGTCACCGGCGGTGATGTCGGAGCCCCGTAGTAGTCGGTGAAGTTTGTTGTTGTTGTCGAGGTGACGTTGCCCGGATGGGCGATGATCCGACCTGTTGTCTCCATGGAGACGGCTGTGAGGTGCGTCGCCGTAGGGTCGGAGGCGGTGAACCGCATGTCGTGGAACCGAACGGAACCGAAGTCCGCGAGCGTCTGAAGCTTGCCCGTTGTTGTGATGTAGGGGCGCTCGGTGATCCACTCGGCCGAATTCGCCGCGCCCGCTGTGTATGTGACGGTCTCTGTCACGTTCCATCCCTGGGTGGTGTCCTCGATACCGATGGACCACCTCTTCGCTGACGTCTGCTCGATCTTGACGAGCATCTCATCGCCGGGTATCACGATCTCGGGAAGGCTGATCTGCGCGGCGGGAAGCAGCTCGTACCAAGCGACGTACGTGGTTGTCCCACCTTCGGTCACCGACAGAGTGCCGGCTTGGATCAGCTGGGAGATGCCGACTCCGCCAACGCCGATCCAGCTGCTTTCGTATTCGAGCGCTGTGGAAGCGACGACCGCGGGAACGGTCCACTCGCCCTCGACAGCCGTGAACGTCGAACCGACCCGGACCTCGCCCGACCAGTTTGTCGACACCGCGCCGAATCGGTCGTCACCGGCACCGGAGTGGGCCGACATCTCGGGATCCGGGCCTGCACCGGTGACAGGAGGCCCGGACTTCGGCAGCGCCAGAGCTCGCGTGCCGCCCGGCGTGCGCATCGGCGCGGACCTCAGGTTCAGCAGTGTGCGGGCCCGTGCGCTGATGGGGCCCGATCGGACAGAGGCCATCGCCGCGTGAGCCGCCGGCGCCCATGCGACGCTCACCACACCAACGAGGAGCGCCGCACACACCGCTGCGCTCACACGCCGTCGACACGAGAGCTCCACGCCTTCCCCCCTCGGTGTGCCCGACCGTCATCCTGGCACACTGCG
>JASHYA010000031.1 GCA_030043315.1 Acidimicrobiales bacterium | reverse complement strand
CGCGTACTTCCTCCTCGTGCTCCTGGTGCTGGTGATCTGCGCCGGCGGTGTCGCCCTCGTCCAACGCGGCACCGTCGGCCGGTTCCTCGCCGCCATGCGCGGCAGCGAGCTCGGTGCCGCAGGAATCGGCGTGAACCTCCCTTGGCAGCGCGTGCTCGCGTTCGCGCTCTCGGGCGCGCTCGCAGGCGTGGGCGGGACGCTGCTCGCGATCCAGCAGACGGTGATCGCGCCGGGGGAGTTCAACTACCAACTGTCGCTCGCGTTCGTGGTGATCGTCGTGACGACCGGCGTCGGGAGTGTGGAGGGTGCGATCCAGGCGGGGATCGGCCTCGTCGTGGTGGAGCAGCTGCTGCAGTACGCGCCGCAACGGCTTCAGGGCCTCACGTTCGTGCTGTTCGCCTTCGGGGCGCTCACGTACGCTGCGCATCCCGAAGGGATCGTGGAGCTGGAGAAGAGACGGTGGACCGGGCGCGCCGAGCGCGTGCTCGCGCAACGGCACCGGACGCCGGCGACGTCGGCGGTCACCGGGCGGCCGTGATGCTCGCGGTGCGTGGCCTCACGAAGTCGTTCGGCGCCACCCCCGCCGTCGCGGAGGTCGACCTGGAGGTCGCAGCCGGAGAGAGCGTCGGTCTCGTGGGCCCGAACGGTGCCGGCAAGACCACCGTGTTCAACTGCATCTTCGGTCAGGTGCGCCCCGACGCCGGCGCCGTCGAGCTCGACGGCCGGGACATCGGTCGGCTCCCGACGTGGCGAAGGGCGCGCCTGGGCATCGGGAGGACGTATCAGCGGCTGGAGGTCTTCCCCGAGATGACGGTACGCGACCACCTGGTCGTGGCACTGCGCGTTCACCGTCGAGGTGCCCGCCTCTGGCGAGACCTTCTCGGCCTCAGCGCTCCAGACCGTGAGGAGCTTGCCGCGGTGGACTCCACGCTCGGCGCGCTCGGCCTCGTGGACCTCGGGAACGTGCCGGTCGCGGCGCTCGGCCTCGGAGCGTGCCGGCTCGTCGAGCTCGCGCGCGCGGTCGTGACGGGACCCCGTCTGCTGCTTACCGACGAGCCGTCGTCGGGTCTCGACGAGCACGAGACCGGTGAGCTCGCGCGCCTTTTGCGTTCCCTCCAGCTCTCGCGGGGGATGGGCATGTTGCTCGTGGAGCACGACCTCGCGATGGTGGAGGCCGTCGTCGACCGCGTCGTCGTCATGGACCTGGGACGCGTCGTCGCGTCAGGCAGCTTCCACGAGGTGATGCGGGCGCCCGCGGTACAGCGCGCGTACCTCGGCGTGCCGTGACCCAGCCCGACTCGCCGGTCCCCGGTTCGCCGGTCCCCGAGCCCCCGGTCCTCGAGCCCCCGGTCCTCGAGCTCCACGAGGTCAGCGCCGCATACGGCCCGTACCGCGCGCTCTTCGGCGTCAGCTTCTCGGTCGGCCGCGGTGGAGCGCTCGCGCTCCTCGGGCCCAACGGAGCCGGGAAGTCGACCGTTGCGCGGGTCGCGTCCGGCCTCGTGCCGATGAGCTCGGGGTCCGTCTGGGTGGGCGGGCGGGACATGACCGGGGAACCGGCCTGGCGGGTCGCCCGCGCTGGCCTGGCGCACGTGCCCGAGGGCCGCGGGGTGTTCGACTCACTGAGCGTCGAGGAGAACCTCGTGCTCTCGTTCCGGCGGCGTGTTCCGCGAGGCGGGGTGCGGGCCGCGCTCGAGCGTGCGTACTCGCGCTTTGGCGTGCTCGGCGACCGCCGGCACGACCGCGCCGGCACGCTCTCGGGCGGCCAGCAGCGGCTGCTCTCCCTCGCCAAGGTCCTCGTCGCGCCGCCGAAGGTGCTCGTCGCGGACGAGCTTTCGCTTGGCCTGGCGCCGGGCGTGGTCGACGACGTCTACACCGGCCTCGCCGAGGCGCGTGCCGGGGGCACCGCCCTCGTGGTCGTCGAGCAGCAGGTCGACCGGGCGCTCGCCCTGGCGTCGTCGGCCGTGGTCCTCGAGCACGGCTCGGTCGTTTACTTCGGGCCGGCGTCGGGGGCGAGGTCCGTGATGGAACGGGTGCTCGCACGGCGACAGCGGGCGGAGGAGGGCGCGGTCGCGCATGCGGCACTCGAGCGCGACCCGGGCTCCACAGTCGTCAGTCCGCGACGACGGTGAACCGCGGCGTCACGCCGACGAGCCGTTCCGGGAACGGCAACGCCATGCGCTCGGCCCATTCGACGTCGCGCAGGCGGCGCAGCCGTGGCGACCGCCACCCCGCGCCGGCCGCCATGACCGCCAGCCTTCCGGGGTGGGTGCCCGTACCGAGCGGGAGCGTGCCGCGCAGCTCGGGTGCGTACTCTGCGTGGTGTTCGGGGGGCGACCGGCGCAGGCGGTGCACGAGCCGCCATGCCGCGGCCCGCAGTTCCTCCACGGGGTCGACCTCCCCCCAGAGGCTCTCCACGAGCACCAGACGACCGTCAGGCGCAACGGACCTCCACGCCGCCAGTGCGGCGCCGGGGTCTGGGAGCGTCCACAGCAGGTGGCGCTCGACGACCGCGTCGAACCCGCCACCGGGCGGGTCGGTCGCGGGACCCACCACCGTCTCCACCCGGAGCCCGACCCCGTCGGCGCGCGCCCGCAATCGGTCGAGCATGCCGGAGGAGAGGTCCAGCGCGGTGACCTCGTGGCCGAGCCGGGCGATGATGAGCGACAGGAACCCGGTGCCGGCGCCGCAGTCGAGCACCCGGGCCGGCGCCGGGGGCAGGGCGGCTTCCAGCGCCGCCGTCCAGGCCGCGACCACCATCGGGTCGGTCGGCCGGTGTTGCGTGGAGTTGTCGTACGTCACGGCGTCGTCGTCCCAGTACTGCCGGATGTCGTCGATGATGGCCATGCGCCCTGTCTATCCGATTCCGAGCGGCCGTCCACACGGTGACAGAATCGGTCGGCACGGGCGTCGGTGGGAGGGTCGGGGGCGGCTAGAACGCAGGCCGAGCTCGTACGAGCGGTGCCGCTCGGCAGAACCGTGTGACCGGGTCAGCGTGCGGGAACGAACCGAGCCCGAGCCCGAGCCGCGGCGATGCGGACGGACCGTGACGGGCACGGAGGGCTCGCAGGCTACGACGACGGGAGCGAGGAGTGATGGGCACGACGCAGCAGGCCGCGCCGAGCGACGTCATGGGTGAGCTCGCGCCCGGTGCCGAGGACTTCGTAGAGACGGCGCCGATCTCGCTCACGCAGCGCTCCTCGCTGCTCATGGCGCCGCACAATCCGAGCCGCGAGTTCATGAGCTGGGTGTACCAGCTCAACGGGAAGCTGGACGTGGGTGCGCTGGTGCAGGCGGTCGACGACGTGGTCGAGGCGCACGACCTCCTGCGCGTCCGGTTCGATCCCGGTCCGGGCGGGGACGTGGAGTCGGCGACCCAGGTCGTGACGGCGTTCCGGCCGGGAGTGGCTCGCGTCATCGGCCTCGACGATCGGCCGAAGCTCGAGGCGCTGACCGCGGCGGTGGTCGCGGTCGAGGCCGAGTACCGCGACCTCTCACCATGGGACGAGCCCGGCCTTCGTGCCACGCTCTACGTCGTCGCGCCGAAGACGCACGTGCTCTCGATCTTCGTTGCCGAGGCGCTCTGCGACGGGGAGTCCGGGACCCTCGTGGCGGCCGAGCTCTCGAGGGCGTACGCGCTGCACGCGGGCAAAGCGCCGCCTCGGCTCCCGCTCCCGTCGAAGGGGAGCTACCTGCGTTGGGTGCTCGACAATCCCGTACCAGAGCCCGCGCAGCGCCGTGCGGTCGACCATTGGCGTGCGCTGCGCGACGAGCCGATCGCCGCGGGCAGCTGGCCGATGGCGCTCACCGAGGATGCGCGTCCCCGCACCAGGTTCTTCAACGTGCCGGCCGCGCACTGGCAGCATCTGTTGGACGTCACGCCGGGGATGGCGGCGATGCCGTTCGTGGTGGTGCTCTCCTGGCTTGAGATGGCGCTCGCCCGCGTGGTCGGTGCCGAGCGCTTCGTCGTGACCTCCGCGGTGTCCAACCGGAGCCGGCCCGGGGCAAAGGACATGATCGGGAACTTCGTCGGTCCTGTGCGGATGGTCGCGCAGGTCGGAGGCGCAGAACAGCTCGAGGACGTGTCGCCGAGGGTGCTCCGCTCGTTGCGCGAGGCCATCGCCGCGAGCGTCGTGCCCGTCCCGCTCGCAGAGGCGCGTCTCCAGGCGCCCGCCGCCTTCGTCCCGCCGGATCCCACGGTGTCGTTCCTCATGTTCGACGAGCGTGAAGGCCCCGACTTCGCAGGGGTGCGGCAGCGTCGCTTCCGCGTGAACACCGGCCGCGACGTTCTCCGGGTCAACTGCACCCCGGACGAGGCGGGGGGGCGGAACTTCTTCGTGATCTCGGGCTCTGCCCCCGTAGATCTCATGGACGCCCTGGTCGCCGAGTTGCAGCGGCGGCTCGGGCTACGGGACTGACCCACCTCGGGGAGCCGGGACAGCGGCTCTACCGTACGGGCGATACGGGCTGGCACCCGACGTGCCGGCGTGGCATGGGAGAGGATGCGGAGTGGCCAAGAACGTGCTCGGTGGCGAGCTGGAACCGTGCAGCACCGACCCGATGACCGGTTTCTACCGCGACGGGTGCTGCAACACGGGCGTGGAGGACCTCGGCGTCCACACCGTGTGCGCACGGGTCACGGAGTCGTTCCTCGAGTTCTCGAAGTCCCGCGGCAACGACCTCTCGACGCCCGGCCCGGGATTTCCCGGCCTCCAGCCGGGGGACCGCTGGTGCCTGTGCGCGTCACGCTGGCAGGAGGCGTTGGAGGAGGGGATGGCTCCTGAGGTCGTGCTCGAGGCGACGCACGCCTCCACCCTCGAGTGGGTCAGTCTCGACGACCTGCGCCGCCACGCCGCAGAGCGGGAGGCGTGAGCGACTTTTCAGAGCCGCGCGCGCAGGACCGCGGCGGCTTCTTTGGAGCGGTCCTGGAACGCGTTTTGCGCGTTGTCGGAGGACTCGAGGACGCCGGCGAGGTGCTCGAAGAAGAGCCCGACGATGAACGCACGGAGGACGCGGGCGACTGCCGGAGCTCCGGGTCCATTGCAGATCGTCGGCTCGGACTCCTCGAGCCACCGCTCGAGCGCGGTCTGGGTGGCGTCGAACAGCTCGACCCCGACAGTGTGGGCGGTTTCCTCTCCCCGCATCACCTCACCGAGCATGAGGCGGATGAAGTCCTCGACCTCGAGCATCGAGCCCAGGATGTCCTCGAGCATGTCGGCCAGACCGTCGAAGTCGTCGCGCGCGATCGTGGCGGGTCCGGTCGATGCGGCGAGGTCGTCGATGAAGCCGCGCTCTTGGAGCACCGCGACGAGCAGCTCACGCTTCGACGCGAAGTAGTGGTAGAGGGACGCGACATTCAGCCCCGCGGCGGCGGCGAGGTCGCGCATGCTCGTGCCGTCCACGCCTCGCTGGGACATGAGGGCGAGCGCCGTGTCGAGGATGTGCTGACGCTGGGAGACAGCGGTCCGTACCTGCGTCCCAGGCGAAGATGAGGTCGTCACGCCCCCCATTGTCGGGTCCAGCGGGCCTTGCGTCGAGCGCGCACCTGTCTTGCCTGGTCAGAGGGGTCCGGCGGCGCCCCGGGGTCTCCGGGTCGCGTCCGGTCGACGGCCTCCTGGCAGCTCGCCGCACGCCGGCTGCTCGACCGGTCAGCCCCGGAGCCGGCCAAGGGATTCCGCGATACAGAATATCTACTTGGCGCTGTTGCTCACGCCGGAACAACCGGCTAGAAATATGGCCCATCGGGGTGGCGGAGGCCGGGACGCAAGGCGGCCGAGCCGGTGGGTCGTGCGACGTTCGGTTCAGGACGGAGGGGGCGCGATCCACCGGCGGGCCGTCGGCGTCGTCTACTTGACCGCACGACTGCCCGAAGTTCATTGAGTTCGCCCTCAGCGACGTGTCGTCGCTCCTCGGCAGTCACCCGTCCGTCACCCGGCCGTCGTGTCCTGTGCCCCCGTGCTCATGAGGTCGAAGACGACCGCGGCGGTCGCGGCGCGCACTGCCCGTGCGGTGCCGAGCCCGAGCCGGACGAGACGGCCGAGCACCCGAGGATCGTGCAGCACGAGGCGCGCCGCACCGGCCACGTCGGTGCGGCCGTCCGGCCGTAGGAGCGAGGCCACCTCCGGCGTCAAGGTGCCTGCGACGTCGCTGACCGCGCGGACGACGTTCCACGGGACGCCCTTCTCGTCGCAGACGGCGGCGATCGCCGCCGTCTCCATGTCCACCGCGGCCGTGCCCTCCGGAAACTGCAGGACCAACCCGTCGTCGGCCGAACCCCCTGCGGGTTGGTAGACGTGCTCGACGGTGGCGAGGACGCCCGTCCAGGCGTCGGTCGGGCCACGCGTGCTCGTCGGGCTCGGAGTGGTCGGACTGCTCGGCGTGCTCGGCGAGATCGGCGTGCTCGGACTGCTCGGCGTGCTCGGCGTGGTCGGCGTGGTCGGCGTGCGCACCACACCGGTCCGCATGTCGACGACGGTCGCGGGGCGGATGAGGTCTCCCACCTTCAGGGAGGTGTCGAGAGCGCCTGCCACACCGGTGACGACCACCCAACGTGCAGGGACCTCCTCGAGCACCCGGATCGCACCGGCGCGCGCACGGGCTGGCCCCACACCGATCGCCGCGGCCACGACGCCGTCGCCCCGCCACGCGGGCAGACCCCCGACGGATGCCCCTCGCAGCCGGAGCGCACGGGCGAGGGGGCGCAGCTCACGAGGCATCGCCGCCAGGACCACGACCACGCGGCCGCTTCCGGCTCGTGCCGCTCCGCGCGGCTCCAACGGCGCGGCCCCTCGCGTCGCTATCGCGAACGCATCCAGCCGTCGATGCGCGATAGGCGGTAGTCGACGGTCTCTGCGACGCGCTCGGTCCCTTCCGCGGCGTTGATCCGGATGAAGACCCCGACGACGTAGCCGGACTCGAGCTCGACGCGCGTGCGGTACGTGCCGGTGACGTCCGGACGCTCTGCCGGTGTGACGAGGTTGGCCGCGGGCTGGGTGTTCTCGTAGTAGGCGCCGTGCACCGAGAAGCCCCTGATGGACAGCAGGTTGCGCACGGGTGTGAGCACGCCCGTCGCCTCTGAGCCCGACACCGTCCGGCGTCCCTCCACCTTGCCGGACTTCTCGACTGCCTTTTCCACGAGATGGTCGGGAGCCGTGAAGTCGAACTTGACGGTGGTGCCCGGGAGCTCGCTCGACGTGTAGGAGCCCACTACCCGTGTCGCCAGGAGGGTCTGGCCCGCGCCGTTGTGGACGGCGAGGTCGGTGCCTGTCGGCGCTTGGAACGCGCCCAGGACCGCACCTCCGGCCGCGAGGAGGCCCAAGGCGCCGACCAGGACGAGCGCGAGGGGGAATCGCCGCACCGTGCCAGGGTACCTGGGAACGCCGGCCACCCCCGAAGACGGCCCCCGAAGACGGCCCCCGAAGACGGCCCCCGAAGACGGCTACCGAAGACGGCCCTCGAAGACGGCTTCCCGGAGTGCCGGGAATCCCGTTTCAGCCGCCGGTGGCCTCTCGGACCAGCTCGACGAAGCGTGCGGTCGAGGTCTCGAGGGCGAACGTCTCCACCCGGCGACGAGCCGCCTCAGAGAGCCGGGAGCCCAGCACCTCGTCGGTCACCGCGCGGTGGACCGCGGTCGCGAAGCGCAACGGGTCCTTCGTCGGGAGCACGAGACCGGCATCGCCGACGGTCTCGGGGACCGCGGCCACCCCGTAGGCGACGACCGGGACGCCGTGGCCCATCGCCTCGACGATCGGCACGCAGAACCCTTCGTGCTCCGAAGCGCAGACGAAGACGTCCGCGGCGCGGAAGTAGGCCTCCAGCACCGACGGGCCGACCGACCCCGTGACCTCGACGGCGTCGTCGAGCCCGAGCTCGTGGACGAAGGCCGCGAGCGCCGGCCCGTAATGCTCGCCGAGCGGCGACCCCACGAGCCGCAGGCGAGCGCGCGGGTCGAAGACGCGTCGGTAGATCGAGAGCACCTTCACGAGGTCGTGCGGTGCCTTGTGGGGGGAGATCTTCCCGACGAAGAGAAGGTCGACGCCTCCAGCCTCTTTTTCCGCGGCGAGCCGGGCCGTCACTGCGGGGTCGGGAGATGGGCCGGCCCGCGTCATGTCGATGAGGAGGGGGACGACTGCGGTCTTCGGGTAGCCCGCGTCGAGCAGCTCGAGCTCGTTGAAGTGCGAGTCCGCGACGGCGAGCACGGTTCGAGACGCCAGTCGCGCGAGCTGGGCCCGACCGAGCGAGGTCTCGTAGGCGACGGCTGGCTCCCAGGGCGCGATCAGCTCCGTGGGCGTGATGTTGTGGTAGTTCACCAGCTTGGGCTCGTCTCGCGTCATGAGCGTGTCGAACACGGGACTGCCGATCGACGCCTGGTAGAGGAGATACCGATCGCGGGTGTGGCGTCCGAGCGTGCCGACGGGCCGTCCGATCTCGGCCATGTCGGGCGTGCACGTCCCGTAGAAGATGTCGGAGTCGACGCCCGCCGCTCGCAACGCGCGGGTGAGGGTCACCGCGTGTACCCCGATGGCGTCCCGGCTGGCAAGCGAAGGGATGACCTGGTCGACGCGCACGGCCGATGAGTGTAGGCAGCCGCGACGCCACCCACGCGCGGATGAGGGGCTCGCCGCGCGACCACCCGGTCCGCGGCCGTCTCCGCGCGCGGCGTTACCATTGCCCATCGCACGTACCATCCGCCTGGCGACGGTGGGTCCTCGTGTCGCCGTTGTCGCCCTCCTTGCCGTCCCCGCGTGGTGCGCAGCGTCGTTCGGCGTCACCGCGCAGACCGTCGGCGCCACACAGCCGCCTGCCGCCCGGCCGCGGGCGAGCACCCTCTTCGATCTGCCGGCGCGTACGACGATGCCGTCCGACACGGTCGACGTGCGGGTCGCGATGACCGAGAACGACACATCCAAGCTCGTGGCGGTCGCCTCGAAGGGGCTGCTGCTCGCGACCGGCACCACGGGCGCGAAGGCGGTCGCCTACGCGCCGGACGGGAGCGGCAAATGGTCGGTGGAGACCGGGACGGGCTGCGGCGGACCGTGGACGGCGCTGGGCGGCACGGTCTCGAAGCCGGTCGTGCGGCCGGCGAGCACAGGGGCGCTCCTCACGCTGTGCGCCGACGACGGCACACAGCTGACGGTGCAAGGGACCCTGACCGGCATCTACAACTCCGCGGGTGAGGCTCGCACCGTGAACACGCTCCCGCTCGAGGAGTACGTCGCCGACGTCGTCCCGGCGGAGTCGATCTCGGACTGGGGGAACGTCGGAACCGCCGGGCCGCAGGGGCGCCCGTGGGGGTTCCAGGAGCTCGAAGCCCAGGCGGTCGCGGTCCGCTCGTACGTGCTCGCGTCGCCGGGTGGCTACGGCGGCTACGCGACAGTCTGTGACCTCTCCTGCCAGACGTATCGGGGGACGAGATACGCGACGTCCAACAGCGAGGCCGCCGCGGAGGACACCGCCGGCAAGGTGATGGTGATGCCGAGCGGCTCGATCGCCTCCACCGAGTACTCGGCCTCGACCGGCGGCTACACCTCGAGCAGCGCCGAAGGCTCGCCCTTCACGCCGGTGCCCGACGCCGGAGACGGAGTGTGCCTCACAGCGGACAACCCCGGGTTGTGCAACACGAACCACGACTGGACGAAGAGCGTCGCGCTCTCCACGGTCCACGCGCACTGGCCGACGGAAGGGGCATCACCGACCGTGACGGTCTCGGCGCGCAACGGTTACGGCACATGGGGCGGGCGCGCCACCGAGGTGACGATCTCGGGGATGGGCACCAGCCAGATCGTCGCATCGGCCACATTCGTGAGCGCGCTCGATCTCTTGTCCAACTACTTCACCGTCACCCAGACCACCGGCCAGCCACTCACGATCACCGGGCACGGGTGGGGCCACGGTATCGGGATGGGCCAATGGGGTGCCTTCGGCTACGCCGTCGGCACAGACGACGGCGATGGGAACTGGACCTGGCAGCGGATCGTCGAGCACTACTACGCCCCTGCGACGATCCAGTCACTGCCCGACCCGAGCTCGACGACGTTCTCGGACTCGCGGATCGACGGCGCGACAGCCGACGCCACCGCAGCCGAGGAGCTCGAGCACCAGTTCAGCCCCGCTGCCGGGCGGTGCCCGGGGTCCGCGACCACACGTCCCGTCGTCCTCGCCACCGACGCCGGCTACCCCGACGCGCTGGCGAGCGCACCCCTCGCACGAGCCTTGGGCACCGGGACGCTCCTCACCGCGCCCACGCGGCTCTCCGAGACGACCGCCACGGCCCTGCGGATGGAGGGGGTGTCGCGCGTCTACCTGGTCGGCGGACCCCTCGCGGTCTCGACATCGGTGGTTGCCACGTTGCGGTCGACGCCCGCGCACGCCTGCGACGGAGGCGCGGGCTCGGGCGCCGACATCGCGGTCACACGCGTCTACGGGCAGACCGAGTACGACACCGCCGAAGAGATCGCGGATGCGGCGGCCAAGCTCGACGGGGTCGGCACGCTGGACCTCGCGGGTGCCTACCGAGGCTCGGACCCGGCAGGTGGAACCGGTCGTTTCAACACGACCGCCGGCACCGCGTCGAGCGGGCCCGTTGCGTCCGGCGCGCTCCCGACCGCAGTCGTCGCGACGGGGAAGGGGTTCCAAGACGCCGAGGCGGCCAGCACCCTCGCCTACGCGGAGCGGCTCCCCGTGCTGCTCACCACACCGTCCGCCCTGTCGCCGCAGGTGTCCTCGGCGATCCGTGGACTCGGCATCCGTCAGGTCGTGGTGACGGGCGGCCAGCTCGCCGTCGCCGACGCGGTCGTGGAGTCGCTCGAGCAGCTCGGCGTCTCGGTGCTGCGCGTCGCGGGCTCAGATGCCGCCGCCACCGCGGTCGAACTGGCAGAGCTCGAGACGGCGCCCTCCCCGACAGGCGCCGGGTGGCACGGGACGGGCGACCTGGCGGTCGCGCGGGGCAACGGCTACAGCGACGGACTCGCCGGTGCGGTCGTCGCCGCCGACGGTCCCGGGTCGGCCGCGCCGCAGCCGCTGGTGCTCACCGAGACGCCCACAACCGTCGGTCCGGCGCTCACCACGTTCCTCAAGACCGCGGGCGCTGTTGGATTGGGCGGCGTGCGCGTCGACCACCTCACGGTGCTCGGAGGCCCGCTCGCCGTGACCCAGACGGCCGTCGACCAGATGGGGACGGACCTCTCGAGCTGACGGTCCGCCCGCTTGTGCCGGCTTGACGCCTGCGCGACAGCCGCAGCGGCTCTGCGGAGATCACAGCTTGGAGACCGCCGGCACGAGCTCCTCCGCGACGATCTCCATCGTGCGCGGCTCCCACACCCGGGCGAAGCCGCCGTGCGCGACCTCGATGCCGAGTCCGGCGAGCCGACCGAGGTCGTCGACGATCTCGTTCACGCGTTCGCCCCGCTCACCGAGGTCGAAGCGGTACGAAACCGTCTTCTGGATCTCGTCGTAGGGCCGTCCCTCGCGTGCGCAGTGCTCACGGAGCACCTCGAGGCGGTGCTCGAGGTGCTCGTCGTTCCAGAGGTTGCAGGCCTGGGCGTATCGGGCGACGAGGCGGAGCGTCTTCTTCTCGCCCGAGCCACCGATCAGGATCGGCGGGTGCGGGCGGGTGAGCGACTGGGGCGAATTCAGCGTCCTCGCGAGCTCGTAGTGGCGTCCCTCGTAGTGGCGGTCCTCGCCCGCCCACATCTGCAGACAGATCTGAAGGGTCTCCTCCAGACGTTCGTAGCGCTCGGCGAGCGGGGGGAAGAAGAGGCCGAGACCCCTCGATTCCTCCTCGTTCCAGGCCGCACCGATGCCGAGCCATGCCCGCCCGCCCGAGAGCACGTCGAGCGTCGTGACGATCTTTGCGAGCAGTCCGGGGCTGCGGTAGGTGACGCCGGTGACGAGCGTCATGAGGGAGGCGTGCTCGGTGCGTGCCGCGAGGTACCCGAGCGTCGTGTACGCCTCGAGCATCTCGTGCTCGGGCGGTCCGATGTGCCCGATCTGCCACACATGGTCCATGACGCTGATGCGGTCGATCCCCGCCTGGTCGGCGGCAGAGGAGACCGCGACGAGCCGGTCGCGCAGCGCGGGCGCGCCGTCCGGCGTGGTGAAGTCCGGGATGTGCAGTCCGAGTCGCATGCGACCCGTTCTATCCGCTCAGGTCGCCCTCCGCGCCGTCCACGCCGTCCGCGCCGTCCACGCCGTCCGCGCCGTCCACGCCGACCGCGCGACCGGTACGTCGCGCGGCGGACGGAGCGGCCGGGGCTATCTGCGCCAGGCGGGGAAAGCGGCTGAGCCGGCCGAAGCGCCCGAGCCTGCCGGCGTCCACCCCGTGGTCCGCCGCCTCGAGCAGCCGCCGGTCGCCCCTGCTGTTGCCGTACGCCCACAACACCGGCTGGGCGGCGCCCAGGCCCTGGGACCGCGTCCACGCCATGACCCGGGCGTACTTCTCTGCACCTCGGCAGTTCCTTCCCTCGTAGCGCCCGGTGAGCAGCTCCCCGCCCACGGCGAGACGGGTGGCGACGGCACCGTCGGCGCCGAGGAGTGCGGCGGCCGGCAGTACGTAGGCCTCGGGGGACGCCGAGACGATCACGACGCGATGTCCCCGCTGGCGGTGCCATTCGAGACGGGCCCGGGTGTCCGCTCGCAGCCGCTGCCGCAGGTGCGCCCGAGCGAACTCGGCACCGATGCGATCGAGCTCGGCGACGGGGAAACCCGCGAGCAGCCGCCCGAACAACGCCTCCTTCGCCTCGTCGGACGCCGTCCCGCCCACGATCGCCGCATGGACGAGTTGGGGCAGGTCCCGCAAGATCGCGAGCGCCACCGGGCCGACGCCGCGGACCCTGATGAGGAAGGGCACGACGCTGCCGCCGTAGGTGAGGGTGCCGTCGAAGTCGAACGCGGCGACGGTCGGGCGCGTCTCCCTGCTCACGAAGGCCGCTCCGTCTCCGCCCGCTCCACGGGCCCGCCCCCCCGGCCGGCACCCGCGGCGAAGCGGCGCGCGCCCTCGAGCGCCTCGCCGGTCTCGATCACGGCGCGGCCGCGCCTCGCCTCGTTGGCCGTCGCCTCCGCGTCGGTCAGCCCCCACTGCTCGATGGCCGACAGCCGGTCGCTTCGGAGGCACGCCTGGGGGAGGGCGGCCAGCTCACCCGCGAGCTCCACCGCCATGTCGAGCGCCCCGCCGCTCGCGGCGAGCCGGTTCACCAGCCCCATCGCGTAGGCCTCCCGGGCATCCACCGGGCGGCCCGTGAGGATGAGGTCCATCGCCCTCGAGTGGCCGATGAGCCTCGGGAGGCGCACCGTGCCGAGGTCGACGAGCGGGACGCCGAACCGGCGGCAGAAGACCCCGAAGACCGCGTCTTGCGCCGCGACCCGCAGGTCGCACCAGAGGGCGAGCTCGAGACCGCCTGCGACCGCGTGCCCCTCCACCGCCGCGACCACCGGCTTGCCGAGCGTCATCCGGGTCGGCCCCATCGGCGCCGCCTCCCCTTCGCCGACCGGCCGTTCCTCGCCGTCGCTCAAGGCCGTCAGGTCGGCGCCGGCGCAGAAGGTCCCACCGGCTCCGGTGAGCACCGCGACACCGGCGATCGGGTCGGCGTCGAACGCTGCGAACGCTGTGCGCAGCGCGTCGGCCGTCGCCGCGTCGACGGCGTTGCGCACCTCGGGACGGTCGATCGTCACCACCGTGACCGGCCCCTCCCGGGACACGACCACGGTCTCCCGATCCATCCGGGGATCATTTCATGCCTCGGGACCGGGGCCGTGCCTCGAACGTCGGCGCGGCGGGGCTCGTCACCGCGGCCGACCCGGCCAGCCGGCACGGCCGGACCGAAACCTGACCTGGTTGGTCGGGATTCGCTGGTAACCTGCGGACGCGTCCAGCAGCAACGAGGCAACATCCCCGTCCACCAGGAAAGACTCGGAGCCACAAGGAGGGCACATGGCGATTCGACTCGGAGACATCGCACCGGACTTCACGGCGGAGACGACGGAGGGCACCGTCCACTTTCACGAGTGGCTGGGTGACAGCTGGGGGATCCTCTTCTCCCACCCGAAGGACTTCACCCCGGTCTGCACGACCGAGCTCGGCGCGTTCTCGAAGGCGAAGGCAGAGTTCGACAAGCGCAACACCAAGTTGATCGGTCTGTCGGTGGACTCGGTCGAGTCCCACAACGGCTGGGCATCCGACATCGAAGACACGCAGGGGGCCGCGCTCAACTTCCCGCTCATCGGCGACGGAGACCACCTCGTGGCCGACCTCTACGACATGATCCACCCGAACGCGAACGACACGCTGACGGTGCGCTCGGTGTTCATCATCGGCCCGGACAAGAAGGTGAAGCTGACCCTCACCTACCCGGCGTCGACCGGCAGGAACGTCGACGAGATCCTGCGGGTGCTGGATTCGCTCCAGCTGACGGCCGGATACCAGGTCTCGACGCCGGTCAACTGGACGGATGGCGACGACGTGATCATCGCTCCGGCCATCAGCGACGAGGAGGCGAAGACGAAGTTCCCCAAGGGCTTCAAGACCCTCCGTCCCTATCTCCGGGTCACCCCGCAGCCGAACAAGTAGGCGGCCACGGCGCGCTCCGGGGGAGCGAACCGGCGACGGTCCTCAGTCTCGGGCCGCCGCCAATCCGAGGTAACGGAGCTCAGTCGTTCCACATCTTGGGGTCGCCAGCCCACGCGGTCGCCCCGGTCTCGGTCTTGTCGCGCGGGTCTCCGAGCACCTCGGCGCGGAGCGCGCGCTTCAGGAGCTTGCCCGCAGGGTTGCGCGGGAGCGGGCCTTGGCGGAACCACAGGCGAGTCGGCGCGTTGAACGCTGCGAGGCGTGCACGGACGTGGTCCGCGAGCTCCTCGGCGCTCACCTTGTGTCCCGGCCGAAGCACGACGACGGCACCCACCTCCTCCCCGAGCACAGGGTGCGGGACTCCGAGGACCGCGCAGTCCGCGACGGCCGGGTGGGAGAAGAGCGCGTCCTCGACCTCGACCGAGTAGACGTTCTCGCCACCCCGGATCAGCATGTCCTTGGCCCGGTCGACGATGAAGATGTAGCCCTCCTCGTCGATCCGTGCCACGTCTCCGGTGTGGAGCCAACCGCGGGTGATGGCGCGCTCGGTGTCGCCAGGACGGTTCCAGTAACCGCGCACGACGTTCGGCCCCTTCACCCAGAGTTCGCCGACCGTACCGGGCGGCAGCATCGGCGGGTCGACGAGCTCGTGGCCTTCCGGCACCACCGCGGCGTCGACGACGGGGAGCGGCTTTCCCACGCTGTCGGGTTTGCGGAAGTAGTCCTCTCCGGTGATCAAGGCGCTGGCTGCGGAGGTCTCGGTGAGGCCGTAGCCATTGCCGGGCCTTCCGGTCGTGAAGGCTTCACGGATGCGCCGAACCAGATCAGCCGGTGCCGGTGCACCGCCGTAGGAGATGGAGCGGACCGACGAGGTGTCGCGACGCGCGAGGTCGGGGGATTCGAGGACCCGCATGACCACGGTCGGCACGCCGCCGAAGATCGTCACCTTCTCGCGCTCGATGAGCTCGAGGGCGAGTTCGGGGTCGAAGCGGTGCATCAGCACGATCTTCGAGCCCGCAGCGGTGTTCGTGATGAGGACGGCGTGGCAGCCGGTCGCGTGGAAGAGCGGGACCGTGAGGAGGTAGCAGCGTTGCGGCGCGTCGCCCTGGTCCCCAGGGGCGACACCCCATCGAAGCTGACTCATCGCCTGGTGGAAGAAGAGGTTCATCAAGTTGGTGCAGGTGTTCCGGTGGGTCCCCACCGCACCCTTCGGCTTTCCCGTCGTCCCTGAGGTGTAGAAGATGGTCACGTCGTCGTCGGGGTGGAGCTCCACCTCTGGCGGCAGCGCGTCAGGGGCCACGTCGCCGAGAAGCTCGTCGAAGTCCGGACCGAGGCGGGCGCCGGAGCGCGCCGCTACGCGTGGCCTCGCGGTGACCACAGTCCGTAGGCCGGGCAGGTCGCCCATGTGGGGCTTGATCCGGTCTGCCCGCTCGGGGTCCACAAAGGCGACGGAGGCCCCACTGTCCGCGAGCCCATACGCGAGCTCGTCGCCGGTCCACCATCCGTTCAACGGGACGACGACGGCACCCGCCGCCACGGCGCCCCAGAACGCCATCACCCATTCCGGAACGTTGCGCATGGCGATGGCGACGCGGTCTCCCTTGCGGACGCCGAGGTCGTCACGAAGCCGCCGGGCAAGGGTCGCCGCGATCCGGTAATGCTGCGCGTAGGTGGTGCGCCCGTCCTCGTAGACGAGGTAGTCGGCATCGCCGTGACCGAGTGAGAGCTCGAGCACCGAGCGGAGCGACGGTGGGGCGGCCTTCCACGCGCGCAGCCGCACCCCGTGCACCTCTACGTCCTCCATCTCGAAGAGCTGTCCCGGGGCGGTGAGAAACGCCGCTGCCTCCTCGTAGCTCAGCTCTCCGTGCGCCGGCTCCGCTGCGGTCGCCCCCGACGGGTCGGTCATCTGGATTTGAACACCGCCTGGCGGTAATACGCGAGCTCGGCGAGACTCTCTTTCACGTCGTCCATCGCGCGGTGGCCGCCGTGCTTATGGGGAGCAGCGGCGAGCGCCTCGGGCAGCCAGCGACGGGCGAGCTCCTTCACCGTCGAGACATCGATGGACCGGTAGTGGAAGAACTGCTCGATTTCGGGAAGCTGCGCGGCGAGGAACCGGCGGTCCACGCCGATGGAGTTCCCGCACAGGGGCACAGTGCCGGGATCGGCGATGTGTGCCTCGAGGAAGGCGAGCGTCGTCTTCCCCGCCTCCTCGAGCGAGAGCGTCGAAGCCTCGATGGCCGCGAGCAGGCCGGACCTCGTGTGCATCTCCCGCACCACGTCGCTCATCGCGTCGAGCCGGACGCGGTCGGTGGCGATCACCAGATCAGGACCTTGCGCCACCACCGAGAGGTCGTCGTCGGTGAGGAGCGTTGCGATCTCGACGATGACGTCTTTGGTGGGGTCGAGCCCGGTCATCTCGAGGTCCATCCACGCCAGCATTGCTGCGAGAGGCTACTGCCAGTCGCCCGGTACGACGCTCGGTCTCGCAGGCGGCGTTACCATCCTCCTCGGTGGTGCCGCCCATGCTTCCGGTTCCCTTCCACTGCCTGGACGCGGACCTCCCCGTGCCTTCGTACGCCAAACCGGGGGACGCCGGGGCCGACCTGTACGCCAGGACCGATGCGCACCTCGCGGCGGGCGGAGGGCGTGAGCTCGTCCCCACCGGGGTGGCAGTGGCCATACCTGAGGGCTACGCCGGCTTCGTCCAGCCACGCAGCGGCCTCGCCCTCCGCCGGGGGGTGACGTGCCTGAACTCCCCGGGCCTCATTGACTCGGGGTATCGGGGCGAGATCGCCGTGCTCCTCGTCAACACCGACCCGAAGGAGGACTACGAGGTGCGACGCGGCGACCGCATCGCCCAGCTGGTCGTCCAGCCGGTCGTGCAGGCCGTGTTCGAACCGGTGGCCGAGGAGGGGCTCCCGCTGACGGACCGCGGCGACGGGGGCTTCGGCCACAGCGGCCGGTAGGCCGGTGCGGCGAGCTGAGGCGAACGGGACGCTGCCCGGAAGCTTCACGGGCCGGATCTGTCGAGGTAGAGTTCTCTGCACACGCGGACGTGGCTCAGTTGGTAGAGCATCACCTTGCCAAGGTGAGGGTCGCGGGTTCGAGTCCCGTCGTCCGCTCCAAGACGTCCTTCGGTTCTTCCGTGCTCTGGACGAAACGGTCACATCCGCGCGGCAGCTCGCGCCCCGACCCGGCGGTCGGTGCGTGGGGTGCAGCGCGCAGTGGCGATGTTGGGGGATAGGGGCGTCCCCCTCCCCCGAGAGTGTTGACAGATAGCAACATTAGGTTGTATACTGTCAACGGAAATGATTGATCGGCCCCGACATCCCAAGAAGGAGGTCGAGGAGGCGCTTGACTTCGCAGAGACCCACGGGTGGCAAGTCGAGGCCCCCCGCCCCGGTCACCCGTGGGGGAAGGCAACGTGCCACCGGGAAGGGCATGACTGTCTCGTATGGATCTGGTCGACGCCGAAAGTGCCCGCAAACCACGGGCGTCAGATTCGTCGAGCCGTGTACGCGTGCGAGAGAAAGGAGGCCGACGATGACTGAGTATGAATTCACCCTTGTGATCGACGGTGACCTCGCCGACGAGAATGTCGCTCGCGAGCTCTTCGAGGCAGGTTGCGACGACGCCACGTTCGGCGTGATCGACGGTGCCGGTTATGGAGAGTTCATGCGAGAGGCACCTTCGTTTGCTGATGCCGTGCTGAGCGCAGCTCATCAGGTCGAGTCAGTGCGGAACCTTCGGGTCCGACGAATCGACCCCGATGACATTGTCACCATGGCCGAGATCGCTGATCGGTTGGAACGAACGCGTGAGAGCGTCCGTCTGTTGATCGCCGGCAAGCGCGGCCGAGGTGGATTCCCTGCACCGATTTCTCATAGCCGCGACCGAGGACGCCTTTGGCGCTGGTCAGACGTGGCCGAGTGGCTCGACGCACTGGACCCAGAGGAGCGGGAAGCCGCACACTTCGTGACCGCAGCCAATGCCGTGTTCGAGTTCAGGTATGGAGTTCAACGGCTGAGCGACGATACCGCTGTCAAGGAGCTATTCCAGCTTGTGAGTGAGGCCGCCGCCGCTATTTGGTAGTGCCCCGCTCCCGGCGGAATGGGGCGCGATCTCATGGCCGACGGGCGACGTCATGGGCTACCGGGTGGTTCCAACGCTCTGCTCGAGGCGCGGCAGCAGGTTTGGGGGCGACGCATCGATTCATCGACTCGACGACGCGGAGTGCGCAACACAACCGAGCCGGGCACCACACCGCACTACTTGTGCGCGTAGGTCGGGGGTCCGTCGACTCACCAAGTCGCTGAGGCCAACAGTTCTCGGACCGACCCTCGAGATGTCGCCGACCATGCGTCACCTCGTGTTTGTCACCAAGCAGCTTTCTGGGCGTGAGCGTCTACCAGAGCTGTTCTGCCTCAGCGGCCGCAGCGTGGAGCTCCGACGCGTCGACTTCGGCCGATGTCTGGCCGATGCCGAGTTTGGGCCACGCCATCACCCACCTCAGCGGTCCAGAGGGAGGCAGCGGCCAAAGCCAAAAGTGTTGCCAGCGCTGACCCCTGGGATTTCCGCCCCCCTGCCCGACCGGAGCACCGGGTGGGCAGGGTCACCTGGTGCCGGCCGTCCGCGGTCGATGCTCGCCGCGTTGCGCCCATCTGCGAAGACAACTCCGAGCTCCGGTGCTCCGTACTCGCCTCGCAGCAGCTCACCCACGAGCGCCCTCTGGCGGACCTGGGCCACAAGGTCGAAGGACAACCCCGAAGGCTGGACCTCAAAGTTCCGGAGCACGACCTGGGCGATCTCGCTCTTGAAGAGGACGATGCGCCATGGAACCCACTCGCCGATCACACCGGGCTGCGGTCCCTCCCATGGGTTGGGTACCGCCTCAGGTGGTGGCGGCTCCGGGAGACGTTGGAACTCGTCGAAGAACCCGTCCGAGTGACCTCGCCGTCGTTCGACTTCGGAGATGAGCTGTCGCCAGCTCGAGAAGCCGTACTCGCGGGCGATGGCGAGCTGCGCGCCAGCGACGTTCAGCTGGTCGCTCACCTCGGCGATTCGCCAGTTGGCGCGTTCATCGCCGCCAGTGGCGGCTCGGAGCAACTCGCGGGCTTGGTGACGCAGCTGGTCGACATTGGGACGGTTGGGAAGTTCGCGCATGGTGCCCTCCTCCGTGGCCCGGGTTCGCGTGCGGGCTCGCCAGGACGGCATGCTCCCGATGTCCGATGGCTACCAACGGCCTGAAAAGCGGGGTGGACTCGGTCCTTCGCGCGAACCCGCTGGCGTCCCCGGACGCAACAACCGACTTTATAGCGTTTGGCTGCCCGTGGTAAGGGTGGGGTCACGTAGCGGGCCAACCTCGTGCATCAGGGCGGGTAGTAGGGGCGTCGGGGGATCGGCAGTCGGCTCGACTACTCCGTGGCCGTCAGTGGGGCACGCTCGAAGCCGTCAGCGAAACGGAGTGAGCTGCGCCTCGTGGCTGCAGCGACGCTCGGCCCCAGTTCGCAGGTGTCGGTCTGGTGCACAGTTGCCGGCCGATGTGCTCTGCATCTCACGAGGCCACTTGACGCCCCGGTACGCTTCTGGCGTGACACAGGTCGTACCGACGATCGATGCCCTCCGGGCACGCCGCCAGGTGATTTTGGCAGCCGCACGTCGGCGTCACGCGTCTCGAATCCGAATATTTGGGTCGGTCGCCCGTGGAGATGCTGGAGCCTCTAGCGACGTCGACTTCCTCGTGGACTTCGACGCCGACGCGTCGCTCCTCGACCAGGTGGGGCTTACCCAGGATCTGGAGGCCCTGCTGGGGATTCCCGTCGACGTGATCTCGAGCGGTGGCCTCCGACCTCGTCATCGCCGGATCCGCGACGAGGCGATCGATCTGTGACGGCCGCTCACCGGAACGTCGACGATCTGCTGAAGGATCTGGCCGAAGCCGTCGACGCTGCTGCCGAGTTGGTCGCGCTCGGCAAGGACCGCTTGGATGCCGAACGGCCGCTTCGTCTGGCGGGCGAGGCAGTCGCGGGACGTTTGGGCGACATCGCGACGAAGTTGCCGAACGATCTCATAGCCGGTACGAGTGAGCTGCCCTGGGTCGAGATCAAGGGCATGCGTATCGTCGTCGACCACGCGTACCACGGTCTCGACTACGAGCGAGTCTGGCGGACGTTACGAGATGACGTGCCCGAGCTGAATCGAGTCGTACAGCGGTGGATCGGCGCCCAGCGTGGTAGCGAATTGGAGGCACCCGCCAGAGAGCGAGAAGGATTACCGCGAAGAGGGGATGATCTGGGCTTGGATCTCTAGCCTCATCTCTCCACCAAACGGACAAACCCCTCGCTGCGAAGCTCGTTCCCAGGTCCAGGTGCGAGCGATGGCGTGCGGAGACGTTTCCAGGAGAGGGGACTATGCGGCACAGGAGTACTTGGCGTGACGAGCCACTGCTCCAGTCCCTGTGGCGACCGACCGCAAGGACGCCACTCACGGCTAACCGAGCTGGGCCGCGGTGAGTTGGACGCGCCTGGCGGAAACTGGGGCATCCACCACGACGGCCACATGGAGCGCAGTAGACCGCTCTACAACAGGGGCGAACTGGATGGGCTCCATGGAGACTCGGTGGACGCAGGCGCACGTCGGCTCACTCACAGAACTCTGCAGACGGAAACCTTCACCTTGCCAAAGGTGAGGGTTGCGGGTTCAAATCCCGCCGTAGATCTCTCGTAGCTACAACCGGTGGCTGAGCTGGGAGGATGACTGCGGGGACACCGCACTCGGCTACCCGAGCGGATTGCGACGCTCAATCTCGTAGGCCAAAGCCAGCACAGCAGTGGACCGAGGATCGGAGAGATTGAATCCGGTGGAATCCTCCAGCCGACGGAGCCGGTGATGGACGGTGTTGCGGTGGACGAACAGGCTGTCAGCTGCGGCTTGCGCGGACCCAGCGTTGTCGAGCCACGCACCGAAGGTCTCAAGCAGAAGCGCCCTGTCCTTTTCTGACAGGTGGGCCAGCCCACCGAGCGCGGTCGCAGCCAGGCGGTTCATGACGTCCGGTGCGCTCACCGCGGCCACACCGAGGAGGTTGCTGTCGAAAACGCTGACACCACATTCCCCAACCGTCCCGGCGAGGGCGATGTGAGCCAGCGTCAGAGCCTGAGGCGTCGACCTGAGGTCCTCGTACGGCGGACTGATCCCGACGCGTCCCGTCGCGCAGGAGGCCAATGCCTCGGCGAGCCGGTCCATTTGGGTGGTGGGGTCGGGAAGGGAGACCACACCGATCTCAAAGGACGGCAGGAGTCGCCACGTTGAGATGAGCCCGATACCCCGCAGTGCCCGCTCAGCTCGGTTCAGTGCATGCCTTGCGACGGCCGGGACTTCGGCCGCAACCACAACGAGCGGTACGTTTGGCGGGAGCCCGAGGAGCTCGGCCGCTTCCCATGGGTTCGTCGTGGCGAGGTGGCCCTCGAAGAGCGCTTGAAAGAGAGCCGAGCGCTGCTCTTCGGCGGTGGATGCCTGTGCCGAGGCTTCTTCGCGGTAGCCGTCTGCCAGTTCTTGGCTGTAGACGTCGAGTACCTGCCACATCTCCGATCCGGCTCGCAGGACGGCGTCGCTGTCGGCCCCGATCTCGCGGGCGACGTCGGCAACCCGCTCCCACAGATAACGGGCGCCGACCCGGTAGGCCTCCAAGATGACGCTGAGCGGTACGCCTGCGGCGGCCCGGCGGCGGCCGTTCTCACGAGCCTCTGGGGAGGTCCTGGGGGCCGCTTGACCGAAGGCCCCGAGGATGGCGCGCAGGTGGAGCATCGCGGCCTCACGCAGTGTCTCGAAGTCGACGATGCCCTTTTGGTACGCGGGGACCGACGCCTGGATGGCCACGGCCATCGCATCCGCCAGATCATCGATCCGCTCCGTCAGGCGGGTCACGATCCTCGCGACCTGAGAGTCCCCCTGTGCGCCGTCACTGCTGACAGCCGTCATGAGAGCACTCTATCTCCGAAGAAGGGCTCCGGCATTGTGCTCACGCACAATCTAGTGCCTCAAATCAGGCCGCGCTGCACAGTGACACAAGCGCAGGAGTTCGACAGAATCTCCAGACGACGCGTCGGAACTTGGAGGAGGTAAGGCATGGGGGAGATCGGTGAAGGCACTCGGGAACAGATCTCCCAGGCGAACCAGTCCGGCCGGACGCCCGTGGTGTTCATACACGGGCTGTGGCTGCTGGCCAGCAGCTGGGCGCCTTGGGCCGAACTCTTCGAAGAGGCCGGTTACGCCCCGATCCTCGCCGGCTGGCCCGACGACCCCGACACGGTTGAAGCCGGCAACGCCCAACCGGACGTGTTTGCAGGAAAGACCGTCGGCCAAGTTGCCGATCACTACGGGGAGGTGATCGCTGGCCTGGAGAAGAAGCCGGCTGTGGTGGGCCATTCTTTCGGCGGTCTCCTCACCCAGATCGTGGCCGGTCGGGGCCTGTCGGCGGCCTCGGTTGCGATCGACGCTGCGCCGTTTCGAGGCGTGCTCCCTCTTCCAATCTCGTCCCTTCGATCCGCCAAACCGGTCATCGGCAACCCTCGCAACCGTCGCCGGGCTGTCAGCCTGACCTTCGGGCAGTTCCGTTATGCCTTCGCCAATGCGATCGACGAGGGTGAAGCGCAGGCCCTCTACCGATCCTTTGTCGTGCCGGCTTCCGGTGTGCCGTTGTTCCAAGCAGCCGCGGCGAACCTGAACCCGTGGACGGAGGCCAAGGTAGACACGACTAATCCTGAGCGGGGCCCGTTGCTGATCATCTCGGGGGACAAGGATCACATCGCTCCCAGCGCTATCGCGTTCGCGTCGTTCAAAAAGCAGCAAAAGAACGCAGGAATAACGGAGTTCGTCGAGGTTCCTGACAGAGGGCATTCGTTGGTCCTCGATTCTGGGTGGCACGAGGTCGCAGAAACTGCCCTCGCCTTCGTTCGTCGTTTCGTTTAGGCACCTTGGGGGTCCTGATGAGCGTTGTTCTTGACACCGCCGACCTAGTCGAAGAGGACCGCATGGAGGCGGTCTACGAAGCCTTCGCCTTGACCGCGGTCCCACTCATCCCGTCCTTCGACGACCCGAACGGGGCAACGGCTCAGACCAAGATCGAGTCATGGACACTGGGGCCGCTGAGCGTTCTGCAGATCAGTTCATCCGACCTACGACTTGAACGCACCGAGCATCAGGCTCGCTCGGGATCGTGTGGTCTCGTTGCCGGCGGGCTCTTGCTCGATGGTGCAGGACGCTGGCGCATCGGGGAAGGGTCGGGTTCTACCGTTGGGATGAACCTGATCGATCTCGGCCAGCCGAGCACTCTTTCGCTGGCCGGCAGGAGCGTGACGTGCGCATTCGAGATCCCAGAGGAGCGGATGGAACTGTCTGGCTCGGTGCTGCGACGAGCGGCTCCACGGTTGGCTTCCAGTCGTCTGTATGAAGTCGTTGATGCCCACGTCCGTCGGTTCGTGCTCGACATCGACTGCCTGGCGATCGATCAGATGGGTTGCGCGGTTGCGGCGGCCACCGTCCAGATGATCCGAGCGCTCGTCGCGTCTGCCGGTGGTGACGACCGAGACGGTCGGGAGGCCGTCGCGGATGCCATCTGGCCCCTGGCACTGGCCTACATCGACGCCCACCTGACTGAGCCCGATCTTTCCCCGGCCAGGATCGCTCGAGCCAACAACATCTCTCTGCGGTACCTCTACAAGCTGAGCGCAGCCCACGACGTCAGGATCGCCGAATGGATAATCG
>JASHYA010000310.1 GCA_030043315.1 Acidimicrobiales bacterium | reverse complement strand
CGACGGCGTCGACGGGGCCGCGGCATCTGACGCGCGCCACGCGCGCGATGCGTTCGGCGCAATCGACGCGCTGCACTTCGCGGTCCGATCCGCTTCGGTCACCCGGCCGGGTCTGGTCTGAACGACCGACTTCATCCCGGCCCATCTCCTCGTCCGGCACCCCGTCGGCCATCACGGGAGCCGTCGCCCCGTTCGCGCTTTCGCGGTGGCTCGGTCGATGCCGTCGGCACCAGGTCGCACGGACCGCCCCGGTGACGACGGAGTCGCTCGGCTGCCGCCGGAGGAGGATGAAGGTCGCCTTGAGGTTGAGGGGCGACCGAGCCCCCGCCCGGTCGGTCGGCAGCGCCCCGGCCCGGGCTCCGGGGGGCTCCCTCTTGACGCACCAGCTCGGGCCGCCTCCCGACGGCCGATGCCGCTCGCGCCACCATGAGACGACGGCCGGACCTACCAAGACAGAAATATAGCTGTTACGAGCTAACGTTAGCTGATAGCTATAGTTATGACTATAAAGTCCTGTACTGTCGGCGTACCCTGCTACGATAACAGCCACTACAACGACTGCGAGTCGAGTTGCGGACCGGGAAGGTGGCGAGGCGGTGGTCGGAAGGGCGTGGGAGGTGGAGCTCGGACGGCGCCTTCGTGGTCTGCGGGTCGACCGTCGCCTCACCCAGCAGGAGCTGGCCGACCGGGCGAACGTCTCGCTGGGGGCAGTCAAGCACCTCGAGCAGGGAGCCGGCGCGACGACGGGGACCCTGGCCAAGGTGCTCCACGCGCTCGAACAAGAGGGCTGGATCGAGGCCTTGGCCCCGGCGCCGGGCGACTTCAGCCCGCTCGAGCTCTTGGAGCAGCGCCGCCGAGCGGGCAAGAGAGGGCGGACCCGGACCAGGGTCCGCCACCCACGGGCGGCGCGGTGACCTACGAGCCGGTCGACGTCGTCGAGGTGCGCGCCTGGGGCACGCGCGTCGGAGCCGTGGCGCTCGATCCCGCGACCGGCATCTACGCCTTCGAGTACACGCCCGAGTGGGTTGCGCGGGGCATCGAGCTGGCTCCGCTCCACATGCCGCTGGGCCGCCGAGCGTACGAGTTCCCCGAGCTTTCGCGTCCGACCTTCTACGGCCTGCCGGCGCTGCTCGCAGACGCCCTGCCCGACGCCTTCGGCAACGCACTCGTCAACGCGTGGATGGCCGAGCAAGGAATCGCGGCCGGCGACATCACGCCGCTCGACCGGCTCGCGTACGCCGCCGACCGGGCGATGGGGGCCCTCGAGTTCCGTCCGCCGGCGCGCGCCGGCTCGGCGCCCGTCGCCTCCGCCTTGGAGCTGGCCGACCTCGTGCTCGCCGCCAGGCGAACCGTTCGAGGCGAGCTCGGCGACGACCAGAGCGCCCACGGCGCGCTCGAGCAGCTGATCCAGGTCGGCACGAGCGCGGGAGGTGCTCGTGCGAAGGCGGTCGTCGCCTTCAACCCGGACACCTACCAGGTGCACTCGGCCTACGAACGCCTCGGCGAGGGTTTCGAGCAGTGGCTGATCAAGCTCGACGGCGTGAGCGGCGCCGGCATGGACGGCCACGGCGACCGACTCGGCGAGAGCGCACCCTACGGCCGCATCGAGTACGCCTACTCCCTGATGGCGACGGCGGCAGGCGTCGACATGATGCCGTGCCGGTTGCTCGCCGAAGGGCCACGTCGTCACTTCATGACGAAGCGTTTCGACCGCGGGCCCCACGGCGAGCGCGTGCACATGATCTCACTGTGCGCGCTCGCGCATCTCGACTACAACATGATCGCGGCCCACAGCTACGACCAGTTCCTCGAGACGGTGACCACCCTCGGGCTCGACGACGGGGTGCTCGCCCAGGCGTTCAGGCGGATGGTGTTCAACGTGGCGGCGGCGAACAACGACGATCACACGAAGAACTTCGCCTTCCTCCGCCGAGAGGACGGAGCGTGGGAGCTCGCTCCGGCATTCGACGTGACGCACGCCTACCGCCCCGACAGCCCATGGACCGCCCAGCACCTGCTCGCGGTGAACGGAAGGTTCTCCCACGTCTCGCTCTCGGACCTCTATGCGGTCGGCGAGCGCCATCATGTGCCCGCGTACCGCCGAGTTGTGCGTGAGGTCCTGTCCGCAGTGGACGGTTGGGCCGAGCACGCCGTGCAAGCCGGCGTCGACGGCAAGACCACGAAGGCCGTCGCGCAGGACATGGACGCCCAGCGCCCCCGCTGAGCTACCACTGCCATCTTTGCAGGGGCGTCTCCCACGTCCGCCGCCCCGTGGCGCGGTCAGGAGCCGTGCGACGCGGTCCAGGCGAGGAGCCGGTCGAGCGGCCAGGAGTTGACGACCCGGTCGGGGTCGACGCCCGCGGCCACGGCGAGCTCGGCGCCGACCCGTAGCCACTCGAGCTGGCCCGGCGCATGGGCGTCGGTGTCGACGGACACGACGGCGCCCGCCTCGAGCGCCCGCCGGAGCAGTTCCACGGGCGGATCCCGCCGCTCGGGGCGGGAGTTGACCTCCACCGCGGTCCCCGTCCGTGCGCACGCGCCGAAGACCGCATCGGCGTCGAACGTCGACTGCGGACGGCCTCTGCCCACGATGATCCGCCCGGTGCAGTGGCCCAGGATGTCGGTGTGGGGGTTCTCGACGGCGGCGACCATCCTGGCCGTCATCGCCTCCGCGTCCATGCGGAGCTTCGAGTGGACCGACGCGACGACGACGTCGAGCTGCGCGAGCACCTCCTCGTCCTGGTCCAACGTGCCGTCGAGGAGGATGTCGACCTCGATCCCGGTGAGGAGCCGGAACGGCGCGAGCCGCTCGTTCACACCGGCGACCACCTCCAGCTGGCGCCGGAGGCGGTCGGCGTCGAGGCCGTGCGCGACGGTCAGCCGGGGGCTGTGGTCCGTGAGCGCGAGGTAGCCGTGGCCGAGCGCCGCCGCGGACCGCGCCATCTCCTCGATGGGGCTCCCCCCGTCCGACCAGTCCGAGTGGCTGTGGAGGTCCCCTTGCAGCACCGCGAGCAGCGACACGACCTCCGGTGTCGTCGCGACCTGGCGGCGCGCCTCGAGGTCGCCCAGGTACGTCGGGACCTCCCCGGCCAGCACCGAGCCGACGACTGCCGCCGTCGTGGGCCCGAGACCGGCCAGGTCCGAGAGGCGGCCGGCGTCGGCCAGTCCCCGCACCCGCTCCTCACCGGCCTCCTCGACGCTCGCCGCCGCGCGGCGGAAGGCCCGGACCTTGAAGCTCTCGGCGCCCTCTGTCTCGAGGAGGTAGGCGATGCGGCGGAGCGCGTCGGCCGGCGACGTCCAGCTGCGCTCCACCCGGTGCCCCGCTACTCGCCGACCGCCGTCGCGACCTCGACGTGAGACTGCCGCTCCCGCCAGAGGTGCAGCACTCGCGTCGCGGAGCAGATGGCGGCGACCACCATGATGCCGATGGACGCATAGAAGGCCGCGTGCAGACCGTGGGTGAACGACCCGGCGAGGTCCGGCGCGAGGTGCGTGGTGCCGACGAAGATCTCGAAGGCGACGTTGTGGGGGATGGCCCGGCCCGCCACGAGGACCGCCACCGCGAAGGAGAAGACCATCCCGACGTTGGCGAAGGTCCGCAACGTCCCCGACGCCACGCCGAACAGCTCACGCGGCGCGGCGCGCATCACCGCCGTGGTGTTCGCCGGGAAGAAGAGGCCGGTGCCCACGCCGTTCACGACGGACGCCACGACCACGAGCCAGACCGAGGTGTGGAGGTTCAGACTGGCGAAGATGAGCAGGGCCACGATCTGCACGGCGAGGCCGGCGGTGGCGGGCCAGACCGCGCCGAACTTGTCGGTGATGCGCCCCCCGATCGGCCCGGAGAAGCCGAGGATGAGGTAGCCGGGCACGAGGAGGAGCGACGCGTGGAGAGGGCTCAGGTCGCGCACCCCCTGGAGGTACATGATGACCAGGAAGAGGACCGCGAAGTTGGCGATCGCCTGGAACAGCTAGGCGAGCATCGTGGGGCTCACCGTCGGGATCCTGAACAAGGTGAGGTCGAGCATCGGTGCCGCTCGCACGTGCTCGACGACCACGAAGACCGCGAGGAGCACCACGCCCCCGACGAGGAACCCGGCCACCCCGCTGTCGAAGGAGGAGGTCGAGAGCTTCGTCATCGCCCACAGGACCCCGAAGACTCCTGCGCCGAGCAAGAGCATCCCGGGGATGTCGAGACGCTCGCGCGTGCGCTGCCCCTTGTCGCGCAGGACCCTCAGTGCGAGCAGCACGGCGGCGACGCCGGTCGGCACGTTGATCCAGAAGATCCACCGCCAGTCGACGTAGGTCACGATGAGGCCGCCGAGGAGGATCCCGAGAACGGCTCCGACGCTCCATCCCACCGAGACGAGTCCGTAGGCGCGACCGCGCTTCTCGGGCGGGAACGTGTCGGCGATGACGGCGCCGCTGTTCGCGGTGATGAGCGCGCCGCCCACCCCCTGCACGATCCGGTACACGACGATGGTCGTCTCGTTGCTGGCGAGCGCGCAGAGCGCGGAGCCGACGATGAAGACGACGAACCCGGCCTGGTACATGCGCACGCGGCCGAACATGTCCCCCAACCGTCCGAACTGCGTCGCGAGCACGGTGATCACGAGCAGGAAGCCGATGATCACCCAGATCACGCCCGAGAGCGCGACGTGCAGCGAGCGCTCGATCTCGGGTAGCGCGAGCACCACGATCGTGGTGTCGACCGCGGTCATGACGACGCCGAGCAGGATGACGAGCAGGGCGAGCCGCGTCCGCGTCCGCGTCGCGGCGAGGTCGCCGGCGCCGCTCCCTGCTCCGCTCGGCGCGCTCGGGACGTGGTCCGTCACGGGTCGGGAGCCCAGGGTCACCAAGTCATTCTAGGGATCGGCTACGCCGGCCTCGGGCGACGAGCGCTGGCGCGTCCGGCGTCGGCGAGCAGAGGATGTGGGGGTGACGACTCCCCACGGCGCGCACGGCGCCTCGAACCCGGTCTCCTTCACCTCGGGCACGCCCGAGACCGTCCTGCCACCCGCGGACCCCGGCGCCCTCGAGGCGACCGCCGCGGCCTTGGCCGAGCCGCCGGACCGGCGA
>JASHYA010000309.1 GCA_030043315.1 Acidimicrobiales bacterium | reverse complement strand
CCCGGTCGCCTTCGCCCGGGTGCTCCGCGCGGCGGGGCTCGAGGTGCCGGGTGGCGCGCCCGCGCGCTTCGCGGAGGCGCTCGCGGCGGTGCGCTTGGACCGCGAGCTCGAGGTGTACTGGGCCGGGAGGGCGACGCTGGTGCGACGGCCCGAGGACGTGGACATCTACGACGCCGCCTTCGGGGCCTTCTTCCGCGGACAGGGGTGGGGGGGTGACCGCCCCGAGGCGGCCGTGGAGCGGGTGGCGCTCGCCCACGACGACCCCGACGCCGAGCCCTCCGAACCCGATCGGGGGGAGCACCCCGCGCAGGTGCGCGAGCTTCGGTACAGCGCGACCGAGGTCCTGCGGCGGAAGGACTTCGCGCAGTGCACTCCCGAGGAGCTGGCGGAGGCACAACGACTGATGGACCGTCTGCGCGTCGACGGGCCCCGCCGCGTGACGCGGCGTCGGAGGCCGGCGCAGCGGCGCGGGGAGTGGCCGGACATGAGGAGGACGGTTCGTGAGGCGCTCCGGACCGGCGGAGAGCCGCTCCGTCGCAGGTGGCTCGAGACGGGGGAGCGGCCGCGGCGCATCGTGTTCCTCTGCGACGTCAGCGGGTCGATGGCGCCCTACGCGCGGACCCTGCTCCGTTTCCTGCACGCCGAGGTCGCCGGCCGGCCACGCGTGGAGGCGTTCACGATCGGCACCCGGCTCACCAGGGTCACGCGCTCGCTGTCGGCGCACGACCCCGATGCGGCGATGGCCGCCGCGGGACGCGCGGTCCCCGACTGGTCGGGAGGGACCCGTCTGGGCGACGCGCTCGCCCTGTTCAACGACCGGTGGGGGGTCCGGGGCCTGGCGAGGGGCGCGGTCGTGGTCGTCCTGTCCGACGGCTGGGACCGGGGGGACCCGGCGGTGCTCGGCGGGGAGATGGCCCGTCTCGCACGGGTGGCCCACCGGGTGGTCTGGGTCAACCCGCTCAAGGCCTCCCCGGGGTACGCGCCGCTCGTGCGCGGAATGGCGGCGGCCCTGCCGTACGTTGACGACTTCGTGGAAGGCCATTCCGTCGAGTCGCTCGAGTCGCTGGCTCGCCTGCTCGCGGAGGGCCAGGTCGGACGACGAGGTGGGAGCGTGAGAGCGGCGTGAAAGAGGTCCTGGGCGACATCGAGCGTTGGCGGCGAGAGGGGCTGCGGGTCGCGACGGCGCGGGTGGTGGGCGTCGAGGGTTCGGGACCCCGCGACCCGGGGGCGATGATGGCTGTGAACGAGCGCGGCGACGTGGCCGGGTCCGTCTCGGGGGGGTGCGTCGAAGGGGCGGTGGTGACCGAGGCGCTCGAGGCCCTCGAGGCGGGGGGCGTGCGGCGCCGGACGTACGGCTACTCCGACGACCAGGCCTTCGCGGTGGGGCTCACCTGCGGCGGCACGGTGCACGTGCTCGTCGACCCGTCGCTGCCCGACGTCTACGAGGAGCTGCGCGACGCGCTCGTGGCCGAAGAGCCGGTCGCGCTCGCGACCGTGGTCGAGACCGAGAGCGGCGGCGACGCGAGGCTCGGCGCGTGCATGCTGGTGCGCGACGACGCAAGCTCGACCGGCTCGTTGGGTGTGCCCGAGCTCGACGCGGTCGTCCGCCGCGACGCCGTCGGAGCGTTGGCGAGCGGTCTCAGCGACACCCGCCACTACGGAAGTCGCGGCGAGGCCCGCCAGCGACAGGTGTCCGTCTTCTTCGAGGTGTTCGCGCCCCCGCCGCGCATGGTGATCTTCGGCGCGGTCGACTTCACCGCCGCGCTGGCCAAGGTGGCCAAGGTCCTCGGTTACCGAGTGGAGGTCTGCGACGCACGCCCGGTCTTCGCGACCAGGGCGCGCTTTCCGATGGCCGACGAGGTCGTCGCAACTCGTCCCGAGCGGTACCTCGCGGCGATCGGCGCCTCGCTCGGGCCACGCGACGCCATCTGCGTGCTGACCCACGACCCGAAGTTCGACGTCCCCGCGGTGATCGCCGCCCTCGAGACCGACGCCGGGTATCTCGGCGCCATGGGGTCGCGCCGGACCCACGACGACCGTGTGGCCCGCCTCCGCGACGCGGGGGTGCCCGACGAGGCGCTCGCCCGGGTCATGTCGCCGATCGGGCTCGACATCGGCGCGAGGACCCCCGAGGAGACGGCCGTCGCCATCTGCGCGGAGATCATCGCCCGCCGGACGGGCAAGCCCGCCCCCTCGCTGCGCGATCGCACAGGCCCCATCCACGACCCCGCCCTGCGCCGCGCCGCGGTCCTCGGCGAGGGCACGCGCGCCTGACGGGCCGGGCGTGACGGACAGGGTCGACCCGGCGCCGCCGCGCCCGCAGGAGGCGCGGGTCGTGGCGGTCGTGCTCGCCGCCGGGGAGGGTTCCCGTTTCGCAGACGGCCCCAAGCTGCTGGCTCCGCTCCGTGGCCATCCTCTCCTCACCTGGGCACTGCGCCCCCCGGTCGAGGCGGGCCTCCACGTGGCGGTCGTGCGCGGGTCGGTGGACCTCGCGGGTGCGCTGGCGGAGCTCGGCGACGCGGTCACCGTCGTGGACAACCCGCGATGGAGGGAAGGACAGGGGACCTCGCTCCAGGCGGGGATCGCCTGGTGCGACAGGGAGGGCTTCGACGCGGCGGTCGTGGGTCTCGGCGACCAGCCCAACGTGGCGTCCTCCGCCTGGCGGGCGGTGGCGGACGCCGAGACCGCGCCGATCGTGTCGGCCACCTTCGGAGGCCGGAGACGGCCGCCGGTCCGGCTCGAACGGAGCGTCTGGCCGCTCCTCTCCAGCGAGGGCGACGAAGGAGCCCGCGAGCTCATGCGCCGCAGGCCCGACCTCGTGGCCGAAGTAGCGTGCGAGGGCGACCCGGTGGACGTCGACACCGTAGAGGACCTGTGCGCGCAGCAGCGCGGCGAGGATGCCGGGACGCGCGGGGGAGACGGAGCGAGGTGAGCCGATGGAGCTGACGAACGAATTCAGTGTGAACGTCCCCCTCGATGAGGCCTGGGACGTCCTGACCGACGTCACGCGGATCGCACCGGCCATGCCGGGTGCCAAGCTCGAGACCGTCGAAGGGGACGAGTACCGCGGCGTGGTGAAGGTGAAGGTCGGCCCGGTCACCGCCGAGTACAAGGGCGCGGCCACCTTCTTGGAGCGCGATCCGGTCGCGCACCGTGCGGTGCTGCGCGCCGAGGGGCGCGAGACGCGTGGGCAGGGCAACGCCACCGCGATCATCACGGCGACGCTCGTTCCCGACGGCACCGGCACGCGCGTCTCGGTGGTGACGGACCTGAGCATCACCGGACGGGTGGCGCAGTTCGGGCGTGGAGTCCTCGGGGACGTGACCAACAAGCTGCTCGGCCAGTTCGTCACGTCCCTCGAGACCACAGTGCTCGGAGGCGGCGGCGCGACCGCGCCGTCAGGGGGCGGCGGCGCCGGGGACGGCGCGATCACGGGGGTCACCGAGGTCACGGAGGTGAGCGACGCCTCGCACGACGGCGCGAGGAAGATCGGCGCCGCCCCGGGAGCTCAGGGGGACGAGCGGGAAGTCGTCCCGGTGAACCTCCTGCGTGTCGTGCTGCCGGTGGTCGTGAAGCGGCTGATCGTGCCGCTCGTCACCCTCGTGGCGGTGCTCGCGTTCTGGCGCCGCCGTCGGCGGCGCCGGTCGGGCTGAAGCTTCAGCCGCCGATCATCGACATCGAGTGCCGCGGACGGAGGAACCCAGGCTCGTTGATGCCGTGACCCGGCAGCTTCGCCCAGACCGCACGGCGGAGGAGCATCGCCACGTCCTCGTCGCTCCCCCCGGACCGGAGCAGGTCGCGCACCGGGTGTGCAGCGTCGGAGAACAGGCAGTTGTGAATTCCGCCGTCGGCGGTCAGCCGCAGCCGGTTGCAGGTGCCGCAGAACGGCTCGGTCACCGTGGAGATGACCCCGATCTCACCCTTTTCGTCGACGAAGCGGTAACGGTCCGCGGGCGCGGGATCACCGGGCGCTCGCACGGCCTCCAGCGGCCACACCTCGTCGATCCGCTCGACGACCTCACGTCCCGGCACCAGCTGGTCGCGGTTCCACGCACCGTCGGCGTCGAGCGGCATGTACTCGATGAACCGGACGACACGACCGGTGTCCCGGGCGAACGCGGCGAAGTCGAGGATCTCGTCGTCGTTGCGCCCGCGCAGCAGGACCACGTTGACCTTCAGCGGCGCGAGGCCTGCGGCTTCCGCCGCGGCCATCGCGTCCAAGACCACGTCGAGCTCGCCGCGCCGCCGGATCGCGGCGAAGCGCTCGGGTCGCAGCGAGTCGCAGCTCACGTTCACACGACGGAGCCCGGCAGCCGCGAGCGCTTCGGCGATCGGTGCGAGCAGGATGCCGTTGGTCGTGAGTGCGACGTCGTCGAAGCCGAGGGCGGCGACCCGCTCGACGAGGGTCGAGATCCCACGCCGGACGAGGGGCTCGCCGCCGGTGAGGCGGACCGAGCGGACGCCGAGCTCACGTGCGACCCCGGCGACCCGCACGATCTCTTCGAACGTGAGGACCTCCGCGCGCGGGAGGAAGGTCATCCCCTCGGTGGGCATGCAGTAGATGCAACGAAGGTTGCAGCGATCGGTCACCGACAACCGGAGGTCGTCGTGGACGCGGCCGTGGCGGTCGACGAGGGGTCCCTCGGTGGGCATCTCCCAGGCGTGCGGCGTCGCGGGCGGCGCACCTCGCTGCGGTCGCCCTCTGGCGATGTGCACGGCGGTCACCTGGGCCGACTGCCTGCCGAGCCTGCCGCTGCAGAACAGGTGTGGGCGCACACCCCGCCATGACGCATCACGCCAGCTTATCGACGGACTGAGCCGCTCCCGCGTGGAGGGAAGGGGACGGTGGCCGCCGCGCGGACGTCAGTGTGGGCGACCGCCGGAGAGGAGGTCGAGCGCATGCGGGATGGCGTCGAGCACGGCGCCGAGTGACTCCGTCGCCCCCGACGGGGAGCCGGGGACGTTCACGATCAGGCACGCGCCGACCGTCCCGGCGACGCCCCGCGAGAGACGGCCCAGAGGGCTCACCGCGCGCATCGCCTCGGCGAGCCCGGGAGCCTGGCGGTCGACGACCTTCAGGGTCGCCTCCGGCGTGAGGTCATCGGGGGAGAAGCCGGTGCCGCCGGTGGTCACGAGCAGCCCGTCGAAGCCCGCCGCCATCCCGGTGAGCGCGTCGACGACCGGTTCCACGCCGTCAGGGACGGTCCGGCGCTCGACGACCTCGAAGCCGCTGGCGCCGAGCAGGTCGCCCAGTGCGGAGCCCGACCGGTCCTCCCGGGTGCCGGCGTGCACGGAGCCAGAGACGGTCAAGACCTTCGCGCGGCGCGCCACGGACGCCGACGTTACCGTCCGGCCCGTGAACGGCTCCGGGGGGAGGTGCGCGGCGCTCGTTCGTCCCTCACCGGTACCTGCGTCGTGGCGACGGGAGCTCCGCGCATCTCGCCGCCCGGGCGGTGCTCAGCGCGGTCGGTCCACCTCGACGCTGACGTTCGTCGCCTTCACCACCGCGTCGGCCAACATGCCCGGCTCGAGGCCGAGCTCGTCCGCCGCGTCCCGGGTGATGAGCGACACGAGCCTGTAGGGGCCTGCCTGCAGCTCGACGAGCGCGGCGACCCCGTCCTTCTTCACCCGCGTCACGATGCCCGCGAGGTGGTTGCGCGTCGACTGGCCCGCGCCGCGCGTCCGGTCGTGTTCGCCGGCGAGCTCCGTCGCGAGGCGCGCGAGCTCGGTCCCCTCGACGCTGCGGTGGCCCGTGGCGTCGGCCGTCGTCCGCACCCTGCCCGCGTCTGCCCACCGACGCATGGTGTCGGGGCTCACGCCCACGAGCTCGGCTGCCTTGCTGATCCGGTACAGCGGCACCGCCCGTACGGTACTTCGGCAGCTGGGACTCAGGTCGCTGCGGCAGCCGGTGTCTGGAGCCCCAGCGAGTACCCCTCCAAGAACACGAGGGCGTCGCGCTGTCGAGGATGACGGTCCGCGACGGCGTGGAAGGCGGCCGAGTGGTCCGCGTGGACCAGGTGGGCGAGCTCGTGGACGATCGTGGCGTCGAGCACCCATTCGGGGACCCCCCGCAGCCGGTGGGAGAGGCGGATCTCGCCCGTCTGGGTCGAGCACGACCCCCACCGCTTCCCCTGGTTGGTCACCCAGCGGATGGACTCGGGGCGCACCCCGTCGACGTAGCGGTCGGCGAGGTCCGCCGCACGCGCCGCCAGTGCCTCGTCCGTCGCCGACGCGCCGGGACGCTTGGCCATGACCCGGGCGACGAGCCACTCGACGAGCTCCGGTCTGTCGGCTCGGGGTACGTGGGCGGGCATCACCACGACGATGCTGCCGTTCTCCCAGTACGCCGCTGCCGTCTTCCGCCGGCGTGAGCTCGTCCTGACGACCACCTCGGGTCGGATCCCGTCGGTCGAGGAGGTCGGGGGCGGCTCGCCGTGACCGGGCGCGACGCACGTTTCGGGTCTGGCGCCCACGCCTTCGCCGGCATCGACGCGCGGATCGGCGAAGGGCTCGAACGTCGGGTCGGCCCGGCCGGCGGACGAGTCGGACCAGCGCAACGGGAGCATCGGCGAGGAACGGGCATCGGCCATCGCCCCATTGTGCAAGCGGGATGTGCCACCGGTCGGGGATGGCCGCGACGGAGGTCACGAGCAGGAGGACGCGACGCGTCGGGACCAGGGCTACCTCGGGGGGCGCGGATCGCTCCTTGGACGCCTTTGTCCCCGGCAGGCTCGGGTTCGGGGTGAGCGAGGGGACTTGAACCCCCGACCTCCAGGGCCACAACCTGGCGCTCTAACCAACTGAGCTACGCCCACCGAGGCCGTCCAGTCTGGCACACGCTGAACGGGACGAGCTTCGTCCATCCTTGTGCCGGCGCGTCTTTGCAGTGGGAACGGTGAGCGCGAACCGACGCGGGACCACCGTCCACCGCGCACGCGTGCGGAGTGCGGTGTCCGTCCCGGCATCTTGTTCGGCGACGCCGGCCGACGGTAGGGTGATCCGAGGACGCCTGAGCCCTCGTTGCCAGGACGAGGGTTCAGGCGCCGGGCGGAGGGGACGCATGAGCAGTGACGTCTTCAGCCTCGAGATCGTCACAAACGGGGGGGTGTGCGTCGTCGCTCTGCGCGGCGAGCTCGACGTTGCCAATTCCGAAAGGGTGCAACGCGAGCTGATCGCAGCGAACGGCTCGGTCGTCGTCGTGGATCTTTCCGAGCTCACCTTCATCGATTCGTCCGGGTTGACAGCGCTCGTCCACGCGCACGACCAGATCACCGGAAGTGGTCGCGCCTTCGAGCTCCGGGGCGCAAGCGGGAGCGTCCAGCGGGTGTTCGAGATCACCGGCCTCTCGAAGCTCCTCGACTAGACGGCGCGCGCCCTTCGCCTGCGACCTTGATCTCCCCGGCTGCGGGCACCGTGGGACGACGACGTCCAGCGCTGCTCGAGGACGACAAGCGACCCGGTCGGAGTCGAGCCTGGGTCGAGCCGGAGACCGACCCTGGGTCGAGCCGGAGAGGAAGTTCGCTCGCGCGCACGAACAGCCGCTCGACGTCCGACTGGGCTCCGGCAGCGGTCGGCCTTCGCCTCGGGAGCTCTCGCTTACGGCAGGTTCGGGCCGCCAGGTACCGGGAGCGAGGTCCGGGGACGTTTAGCCTGGTGCGCGGTCGAGCCCCCGTGGCCGAGTGGACTTAGGCAACGGACTTCTAATCCGTTCTACGAAGGTTCGAATCCTTCCGGGGGCGCCAACCAGTCCTCCGCGCGAACCTGCCGCGCCAGGTCGCAGGTGTCGCAGCCTCGATCGAAGAGGGTGACTGCGACATTGACGGCGCTGTCGGTCAGGCTGGTAAATGACGTCGAGTTGCAGCGCGTCGAACAGCACCCGTAGTTCACCCTGGGGCGGCCTCAGCCGGACCTCGAGTCGGAAGCTCTCGAAGAGCATTCGCAAGATGTCGTGGGGGGCATCGAGGAGGTCGACGTCGAGGACGGGAAGCTCGTCGAGCAGTTCGACCGGAACGACTTGAGCGACCTCCGCCGCATCAAGTTCAGCCAGCGCGTCAGGCTTGGCCTGCCTTCTGCTGACGACCACGGACGCGGGTGAAGATCGTGCCGGTGGGGTCGTCTTATCTTGGGACTCGAGAGTTCGGATGAGCCGGTCCTTACTGTTGGTGATCTCCTTGAGGGAACGGCGCAGTGCGGCGATCGTGGCGGCGTGCTCGGCGACGGCGCGGTGGTCGATCTGGCTGAGGAGGCGGGTGGCGCGCTCAGCCGTCCGCCATCGCCTCGCGCAGCTGGCGGATGAAGCCGGTACACACGTCGACTACCCGTTCCGACGCCACGGCGATACGGAGGGCATCGCGTGCCATGCGGACGCCATCTGCGCCCCGCGAACCGAAGAGCTGCACCATCAACTCGATGGCCTCGCGACAGACTGGGCCCGCGGTCTCATCGTCCATGATCGGTCGTAGTCGGCGAAGAAACTCGCGAAGTGGTACGGCGAGCATGAGCCGATACACGTCGGCGGCATCCTTGTCGGCGATGCGGTCCAGCTTGCCCTCGGCGAGCCGGTCGCGGAGTTTGTAGACCTTGGCGACGATCAGCGCCGCCGGTCCTGCCACGCGGATGGTGAGCCGGCGGGAGTCGGTGTCATCGAGGGCGGCGACCTCCATGAGATCGTGGTCGAGGATCGAGCCTTCCAACCCGATCGCCTTGCGGGCGATCATCTTGTCGTGAGGTGGGAGCTTGACGCTGCGTCTCCCACCTGCTGGGGCGAAATGCTCCGGCACCATAATGTCGACTTCGACATCCTTGGGCGTGCCATCGATGATCATGGTCTTCCACCAGATGCCGGGGCTGCCCTTCTGCTCGAAGTTGGCATCCTCCAGGAGCTTTTCGATGTGAGGCTCGTCGGCGAGCCGGGACGGAGCCAGAGCCAGGTCTGCGTCGGTGGTGTATGGGGCGTACCCCGTGATCCCGCCGCCCTCGGTGTGCATGTAAATCGCCTGAGCGCCGACGACGATGATTGCCTCACGCTGCGAGCTGAGTGCTTCAAGGACGTCGAGCAAGACCGTCCGAGCAGCAACGTACTCAGGGGCCGCGTCCGTCACCAGCTCAGGCCCGCGTGCGAGACTCGTTGGCGAGTAGTCCTTGGATCGTCGGGTACCGCCAGCGGTCCTCGTTATCTTGCATCCAGGTGATGAGCGCATCTCCTTCGGAAGGCATCCGGCCGGTCCCAGCCAAGCAGTCCAAGGCGACCTGGCTCGGAGCTGCCCAGGCGACCCCGCCGTCTCGCTTCGATCTCGCGAAGGCGACCTCATTGTCCGGCCGGATGAAGACCGTGTCGGCTCCGGCTTCGGCCGATAGCAGCTCGAGTTCCGATCCAAGGTCCCGCGGGTTCGGCGTGTAGAGGACGAGGAGAGCTGGCGCGGCGACCGGCGCGAGCCTGGCGGCGGCGAAGGAGCCCGTGACGGTAGGCGGTCTTGGGCCCGATGGAGCCCTGCGGCGCAGTCGGTCGAGCAGTGCGGAGGCGCCCAGGCGTGCGACGTAGCGGTAGCTACCAGCGGGGCGGAACAGGTCGAGCGCCTGGGATCGCCGTCGCAGCAACGCCGGCCAGTCGACTCGAGTCACCGGGCCTGAGCGTTCGCGGTCGATGAGACCCTCGTCAGCCAGGGTTTCGAGGATTCGAGACAGGTATCCCTCGTTGACGTTGGCAGCCCTCGCGACCTCGGCACCCGTGTACGGCGGTGCCGCATCGACGAGGACCCGCACGACCGCCCCCGCCTTTGCTCCTCGAATGGCTGCCCGTGGTTTGGTGGAGCGGGGGTCGTGGGTCGCGCCCCGGACCTCGATGTAGACCCCGGGGTGGTCGCTGCTGATTCGAATGTTGCCGGTGAGGTCGAGGTAGCTAATGCCCTCCTCGATGAGGAGTTCGCGGACTCTCGGGCCGATGTATGGGGCGACTAGGAGGATCGGTTGGTTACCCATCCGCCGCCGCCACGACTTCCGCCACGGGCCGTTGATGAGCGCCTCGACGTCTCGGGGGGAGACGTCCGTCTTGACCTCGACTAGGAATAGTGCCTGGCCCTGATTACTGGGCGTCTTGATGACAAGGTCGACATCGTCGGAATCCCCGAGGACAGCCTGTTCCGCGACCCAGTTGGGGGGCAGGCGCCGGCTGAGGATTTCGACGGCGGCGTTGAGGATCTCTCGCTCGCCCTCCTGCGTTGCTGGCACCTTGCCTCCTTGCCTGTCATCGGCAATCGTACCATCTAAGCAAGTCTTGCCGACTCTTCAGCAAGTTGTGCTAGAAAGTGCCAAGTTGATGGTCATAGGCAACTCGGCAAGGGACGCAAGTGTGGAGGCCACTATTCGATCGAGCGCTTGACAGGGACGGCATGCGGGATCACTGTGCGGCCCGGTGCGGCTACGCCAGTCTGGGCTTCCCATCACCAGTCGAGCGGCAGGTCACCTTCCCGGCCCAGTGGGGACCAGAGAGACCGAGCACGTAGGCGCACCATCCGTCGGAGGACTGGCCCGGCTCCGTCCGGGGGCGCCGTGTGATGTCTCAGGACATCGAGGACCAAGTGTCAGGACGTCGTAGCGCAGTCCTGGCGGGATCCGGGCATCCGCTGGTAGTCCTTCGTCGGGTCAAGGACGAGGCGGGCGGAGCGGTGAGCCGTCGAGGCCCACGATCTCGATGTTCGGGCCCTCGATGAGCATGGCGACGCGCCAGCCGGTATACGCGCGCCCAAGCCCGATGTGGTGGAGACGTCCCCGGTGGCGAAGCGTCACCCGGTCGGGTTGCTCGAGAAGATCGTCACATCGCTCTCGTACCGTCGGAGCGTGAAGGTACGAGACGTCATCCGTACTCTTGAGAGTGACGGCTGGCGTCTCGACAGGCAGGTCGGCTCTCGCCGCCAGTTCCGCCATCCGGACCGGCCTGGCACCCTGACGCTGGCAGGCAATCCAAGTGACGAGGTGCCGAACGCTGGGCTCGATCTGGCGGCAGCCCGGCCGGTCGGGAAGGCAGAATCGTGACTGAGTACGTCGTGGTCATCGAGCAGGAAGGCGAGGCCTGGGGCGCGTATGTACCCGACCTTCCCGGCTGCGTTGCGGCTGGCCACTCCCGCCAGGAAGTCGAGGAGCTCATCGCCGAAGCGATCCCCCTGCACATCCAATCGTTGCGCGAGCATGGCGAGCCGGTCTCCCCTCCGACGGCGATGGGCTCGACGACGGTCCGGGTCGCATGACTGCCTGCCCGCCCTTCACAGAGGTTGGCGAGTCCTCATTTGCCGACTCGCTCCGCCAGCGGATCCAGAAGCGCTGACGCACTGATCACTGGCACCCTCCGCGGCGGACCCTGGCGGTCCGGGCAGCGAGGCCGATGGCTGGCCCCCCCACCAATGGCTCGAGGTTCGCATTCTGGGAGGCTGGGGGCGCAACTTGACCTGGGGAGAGAGGGAGACAGCCGCGGCGGCCGGCACGCGAACCCGGACAACGGACCCGAGCCGCCGGCGCACCGCAGCCACCACCCGCACCGACACGAAGACGCACCGCAAACCAGAAACCGGACGGGCAACCCGCCCGGCGAGCGCAGAAACCAGCCGCAGCGGGCGGTGGGCGGCGACGAGGCGCACCCGCGAACCGGGGCCTGCTGACGTGGCCCCGCGCAGATCAGCGTCAGAACTCAGCCGGAGCGCGCTTCATCGGCCCGGTGTGCGCGTCGGTCCCTATGGCACCTGATGACGAAGACGACTCAGAGAGTGCGCCTGCCGATCATTGCACCACGCTTCCACCCGCGGCGTTGATCGCAGCGACGATGGCGGGGAAGTCGTAACCGGCGCGCTCTGCGTCCTGCTGCGTGCCGAAGGCCCAAGCGTCAGTGATGCAGGCCGCGTCCCAGTCGACGGCCGCTTTCTGCAGGGCGCCCCAGGTGACGAACGTATCGCCTGTCGGCCCGTAGGCAACCCAAAGAATGTCGTGCCCGAGTGTCGGTGTCGGTTGCTTGCCCCCGGTGATCGTCCAGGGCTCTCCGTCGGCGAACTGTGTCTCCGCGTTGGAGGTCAGTTCGACGGCGACGAGCACTCCGCAGCAAGCAAGCATCGCGGTGCGCATCTCGTCTTGGTCCGACGGCCGCAGCTCCCCGTACCATTCGATGACGCGTTGCCCGAAGATGTAGTGGAGCCAGGTGGCGTTTGTGACTCCCTGGTCGGGTTGCGTGCCGTGCTCTCCCATCGCCCGGCCGTAGGCGAAGTACAGCGATTCGGTGCCGGCGGTCGTCGGCGGCACGAATCCCGCCTCATACGTGGGGGCGCCGCCAGTCACCGACACGAGGGCCTCGGCCATCCGGCCGTGTTCGGTCGCTGCCGGCCCGCAATCGCCGTAGGTTGTGTTGCCGAGCATCCCCCAGGCCGTCAGACCCTTGGTCACATCACCTGACGGCGGCGGGCTGGCCGCGGCCGTGCGGAACTGGGACAGGAGCAAGTGGGGGGCGTGGCTCTCGCGAACGCCGCGCAGCCCCGGAACGCGCTGTGCAGGAGTGGTCATCCCTTGCCATGTTACGGCGTCCCGCGTCGTCGGGCTCGGACCGGCGAGGCCACCGGCGGTTGACGGTAACGCCGCAGATGCTGCTGCTCAGAGCCTCACGACCCGAAGAGTGCTGTTAGCGGGACCGTGAGGTTCCGAACGAGACGCCATTCGGCTGACTCACCCTCACGGCGTCGGGCGCACGTCGCGATGCCTCGCGGTCGCCGACGTCACCGGGCCGGGACCGGCGGCGCGAGCTCGTCGATGAGCTTCCAGAGCTCGTCCACGTGGCGCTCCTCGGTCCAGGCGCCGCCGATCGAGCAGCGGATCGCGTAGCGGCCGCCGAGCACGGTGTGGCTCAGCAGGACGCGCCTCGTGTCGTTCAGCTCGCGCATCAGCCGCTCGGTGACGGTGTTGCCCGCGACGTGGGCGAAGCACAGGAGGTTGAGGGCGGGCGGCGCGCAGAGGAAGAACCGCTCGTCGGCCTCGATACGCGCGCGGAGGCGCGCGGTGAGCGCCACGTGGTTGCGCAGGTGGCTCCTGAGGCCCTCTGCTCCATAGGCGCGTAGTACGAACCACAACTTGAGCGCCCGGAAGCGTCGACCGAGTGGGATCTGCCAGTCCCTGTAGTCGACGACCGAGCCCGTGCTGGTGGCAGCATTTCGGAGGTACTCGGGGGTGACCGACAATGCGTCGGTCAAGGCCGCCCGCTCGCGTACATAGAAACAGTCGCAGTCGAAGTTGGTGAGCAGCCACTTGTGCGGGTTGAAGGCATAGCTGTCGGCGAGCTCGAGCCCGTCCTGGAAGCCGCGCAGCTCGGGGCAGATGGCGGCCGATCCGGCCATGGCGGCGTCGACGTGCAGCCACACAGCCTCGTCCGTGCAGATCGTGCCGATCTGCCGCAGCGGATCGAAGGCCATCGAAGAGGTCGTGCCGGAGGTGGCGAGCACGAAACACGGCACGAAGCCCGCCGCGCGGTCTTCGCCGATCATGGCAGCGAGTGCCTGGGGGTCCATCGAGTAGTCGGGCCCTACCGGGACGCTGCGGAGCTGATCGGGCGTGAATCCGGCGACCTTCGCCCCCTTGGGCATCGACGAGTGCGCCTCGGAGGTGGCGTACAGGGTGAGTCGGTCGAGCGTCGCGCCGGACCGCAGCACCTGCTCGCGCGCCGAGATCAGGGCACAGAGCGTGGCCGAGGAGGCCGAATCCTGGATGACCCCCCCACCGGTACCTGTGAAGGAGAAGTGGCCCGGTAGACCGAGCAGCTCCACCAGCCAGTCGAGCACGACCATCTCCAGCTCGGTGCACGCCGGGCTCGTGGCCCAGAGCATCCCGTTCACCGCGAGTCCAGCCGACACCAGCTCGCCCAGGACGGCCGGGGGCGACGAACTGGCGGGGAAGTACGCAA
>JASHYA010000308.1 GCA_030043315.1 Acidimicrobiales bacterium | reverse complement strand
AACGACCCGCCTTTCGTGCCCTCGCGCAGCACCACGCAGACGTCGCCGGGGTCCACCTCCGCGAGCTGTTCGCGGATGATGCCGGCCGTGCCGAGCGGCTCAGCCTGGAGGCAGGCGGTCTCTACCTCGACTACTCGAAGAACAGGGTCACCGACGAGACGCTCGGCCTCCTCGGGGAGCTCGCCCGACAGTCGGGGCTGGAGGCGCGCCGGGACGCCATGTTCGCCGGCGCGCACGTGAACGTCTCGGAGGACCGGCCAGCCCTCCACGTGGCCCTGCGCATGCCGAGGGACTCGTCGCTGATGGTCGACGGAACCGACGTCGTGAAGGAGGTGCACGGGGTCCTCGACAAGATGGCGGCCTTCTGCGAACGGGTGCGATCAGGAGAATGGACCGGGCACACCGGGTCTCCGATCCGCAACGTGGTGAACATCGGAATCGGGGGATCCGACCTCGGTCCGGTCATGGCCTACGACGCACTGCGGTGGTACTCGCGGCGCGACATGACCTTCCGCTTCGTGTCGAACATCGACCCGACCGACCTCGTCGAGACCATCCGGGACCTCGAGCCTGACGAGACGCTGTTCGTCGTGTGCTCGAAGACCTTCACCACGCTCGAGACGATCGAGAACGCGACGTCCGCACGCGAGTGGCTCGTGGACTCGCTGGGCAGCGACGAAGCCGTCGCCAAGCACTTCGTGGCCGTCTCCACCAACGCCAAGGGGGTGGCTGACTTCGGCATCGATACGCAGAACATGTTCGGCTTCTGGGACTGGGTAGGGGGCCGCTACTCGATGGACTCGGCGATCGGTCTGTCCACCATGCTCGCGATCGGTCCCGAGCGCTTCGGTGAGATGCTCGCCGGCTTCCACGACATGGACGAACACTTCCGCTCGGCGCCGCTCGAACGGAACATGCCGGTCGTCATGGGCCTCCTGTCCTTCTGGTACAACGAGTTCTTCGGCGCGCAGTCGATGGGTGTGGTGCCGTACAACGAGTACCTCGTACGCTTCCCCGCCTACCTGCAGCAGCTCACCATGGAGTCGAACGGCAAGCGCGTGACGGTCGACGGCACGCCGGTCGACTTCGACACGGGTCCCGTGTACTGGGGCGAGCCGGGGACCAACGGGCAGCACAGCTTCTACCAGCTCCTGCACCAGGGAACGCGGCTGGTGCCCGTCGACTTCATCGGGTTCGGAAAGAGCCTGAACCCGCTGCGCGAGCACCACGACCTGCTCATGTCCAACGTCTTCGCGCAGTCAGAGGCGCTCGCCTTCGGCCGCACGGAGGAAGAGCTCCGAGCCGAGGGCACCGCGGAGAGGGTCGTCCCGCACAGGGTGATGCCGGGAAACCGCCCCACCAACGTGTTGCTCGCGGAGTCGCTCACTCCTCGCACCTTGGGCAGCCTCGTCGCGCTCTACGAGCACGATGTCTTCGTGCAGGGCGCGCTGTGGGACATCGACTCCTTCGACCAGTGGGGGGTGGAGCTCGGCAAGCAACTGGCGAAGGCGATCGTCCCGGAGCTCGAGAGCAGCTCGGAGCCGGAGCTCTCCCACGATTCGTCGACCAACGCGCTGATCCGGTACTACCGCGCGCTCAAACAGCGCGGCTGATAACCGAGGTCCACGCCCACCACTCGTCGCCCGGTGCCCACTGGACCACGCCCGTGGTGGCTGGCCTAGGGTTGGGTATGGCTACGGACACCCCGATGCAGCTCGGCATGGTCGGCCTCGGCAGGATGGGCGCGAACCTCGTACGCCGTCTGATGCTCGACGGCCACCGCGCCGTCGTCTACGACGTCGACCCCGGTGCCGTGCACGCGCTCGAGTCCGAGGGCGCCACCGGCGCCTCGTCGCTCGCCGACCTCGCCTCCAAGCTCGACCCGCCACGGGCTGTGTGGCTGATGCTGCCGGCAGCCATCGTGGGCAAGACGCTCGACGAGCTCGTCGGTTCCCTGCAGCCCGACGACACGGTCATCGACGGAGGCAACTCCTACTACCGCGACGACATCACTCGCGCCAAAGCCCTCTCTCAGCGCGGGCTCCACTTCGTCGACTGTGGCACGAGCGGGGGCGTGTGGGGGCTCGAGCGGGGATACTGCCTCATGATCGGCGGCGAGGAGGAGCCGGTACACCGGCTCGACCCCATCTTCAAGACCATCGCCCCCGGCCGCGACAGCGCTCCCAAGACGCCGAGCAGGACGCGGGACGGGACGGCGCCGGACGGCTACCTCCGCTGTGGCCCGAGCGGCGCCGGGCACTTCGTGAAGATGGTCCACAACGGGATCGAGTACGGGATGATGGCCGCGATCGCCGAGGGGCTGAGCATCATCGGGCACGCCGACGTCGGCATGTCGCCCCAGGAGAGCGACGCGGAGACGACGCCGCTCCGCGACCCCGAGGACTACCGGTACACCATCGACATCGCCGAGGTGGCGGAGTTGTGGCGGCGAGGGTCGGTCGTCGGCTCCTGGCTCGTCGACTTGACCGCCGACGCGCTTGCCCGCACAGGGCAGCTCAAGGAGTTCGCCGGCCGCGTGTCGGACTCGGGCGAGGGCCGGTGGACCGTGCTCGCCGCAGTCGACGAGGGCGTGCCCGCGCCGGTGATCACGGCGTCGCTGTTCGAGCGATTCGAATCACGCGGCCTTGGGGAGCTCGCGGCGAAGCTCCTCTCGGCGATGCGCAGCGAGTTCGGCGGGCACGCCGAGAGGCCCGCCGGGTCCTAGCCCCGTGCACCACGACCTGACCGTCTTCGACGACCTGGACGCGCTCTCCGACGCCGCCGCGCGCTACGTCGCCAACCTGGCAGGTGAGGCGGTCGCCGACGACGGCATGTTCCACTTCGCAGTGAGCGGGGGACGCACGCCGTGGAAGATGTTCGGCGTACTCACCACGCTGGACGTCCCGTGGGCCCAGACCGTCATCTGGCAGGTGGACGAGCGGGTCGCGCCGGAGGACGACCCGGAGCGGAACCTGGTCCACCTGCGGGAGGCGTTGGGGGACAAGTCCGCAGAGGTGCACCCCATGCCCGTCGAGGACGGTGATCTCGACGCCGCGGCCGCCCGGTACGGCGACACCTTGCCGTACCGGTTCCACCTCGTGCACCTGGGGATCGGTCCCGACGGCCACACGGCGTCCCTCGTGCCCGGAGATCCCGTGCTCGAGGTCCGGGACCGTCCCGTGGCGGTCACCTCCGGCAGGTACCAGGGTCGGCGTCGGATGACGCTCACCTACCCGGGCATCGGACGTGCCAGTCAGCTGCTGTGGCTCGTGAGCGGAGAGGACAAGCGCACCTCGCTCGAGAAGCTCCTCGCCTCGGACCCCTCCATCCCGGCCGGCCGGGTCGAAGCCGGATCGTCGATCGTCATGGCCGATCGCGCCGCGGCCCCGACGGCCTCCTAAAGACCCGGCTCCTGGAGAGGAGTCGCTACCAGCGGCCGCCCCCCGGACGCATCCGCTCTGCACGGCTCCCGCGCCCCACCACGATCTCTGCGACAAGCTCGGGGGGGAACAGCCCGTGATCGACCACGCCGGCCACGGCGCGTAGCGCCCCCGCGAGCCAGCGGGGGTCCCCGATCGGCCCCCGATAGTCGCAGATCACCCCGCCGTCGGGGCTCGTGCGGCCGGTGCGCCGCTCCACCGGACCGAGCGCCGCCAGACGGCGGACCGTCGAGGCCAGCCCGAAGGAAAGCAGCTCCAGTGGGACCGGCGCGTGCAACGCGGGCACGAGCTTCGTCGAGTCGACGATCACGACGAAGCGGTCGGCGGTCGCGGCCACCAGCTTCTCGCGGGTGTGCGCGCCACCCCCGCCCTTCACCAGCCAGCCGTCCGGCGCGACCTGGTCGGCACCGTCGACGGCGATGTCCAGGTGCTCAACTGCAGAGAACCGCTCGATCCGCAGGCCGACCTCTCGCGCGAGTGACTCGGTGCGTGGCGAGGTCGCCGCGCAGCGCAGGTCGAGACCGCGGACGGCGAGCGCCGGCAGGAAGAACGCGACCGTCGAGCCGGTCCCCAGGCCAACCGACATGCCGTCTTCGACTAGCTCGGCCGCTGCCTCCGCCGCGATGCGCTTCTCGTGCTCGGCCGTCTCCATGGGTGCGGATTGTTCCACCTGGCTCGGGGCGGGCGCGGACCGAGCGCCGGGCCGAAGGCCGTTCAGCGCGCGGCTCAGGCGGGCGGCTCAGCCGTCGAGCGCGGAGCGATAGGCACGACGGGCGTACTCGTCGACCATCCGGTGCGCCGAGAAGAAGGAGGCGTTCAGCGTGATGGCGTGGCGCCCGATGGCGGAGAGCGCGTCGCGGTCCTTGTAGTACGAGGGTGCGACCACCTCTTCGAGCACCCGGTAGAGGTCGTCGGCGTCGCCGACGTTGCCGGATCCGTCTGCACCCACTCCCTCGTCTTCCCCGGTCGCCCGGTCGCCGTCGTCCGCTTCGGGCGGCAGGATCGCCCACCCCGTGACGCCGTTGATGCACCCCTCGATCCACCAGCCGTCGAGCGTGCTCAAACTCGGCACCCCGTTCAGCGCCGCCTTCATCCCGCTCGTGCCGGAGGCCTCGTTCGGAGGGGTCGGCGTGTTGAGCCAGACGTCGCTTCCCGCGCACAGAAGTCGGCCGAGCTTCATCCCGTAATTCTCGAGGAATCCCACGGTGACGCCGCTCGGACCACCACCAGCCACCGACATGACGTGCCGGACCATCGCCTTCGCCTCGCCGTCACCGGGGTGCGCCTTCCCGGCGAAGACGATCTGGAGTGGGGCACTCTGTGCGATCGCAGAGAGGCGGTCGAGATCCGAGAGCACGAGGTCGTTGCGCTTGTACCTGGCGAAGCGCCGCGCCACCCCGATCGTGAGCACGTCGGGACGCAGGTCCACGCCGGTGCGGCGGCGCACCTCCGTGCAGAGGGCCTTCTTGTTCTCCTCGTGCGCCACCCGGAGCTCCTCGAGCGGGATGTCCAGCGCGTAACGGAGCTGAGCGCTGTCCCTGCGCCACCCGGGAAGGTGACGATCAAAAATTGCCGCAGTCGCCGGTGCCGCCCAGGTCACGCTGTGCACGCCGTTGGTCACCGCTTCGACGTCCCGGGACGGGAACATCTCCCGGGTCACGTCGCGGTGCCGCAGGGACACGCCGTTCACGAAGCCGGCGCACCGCATTCCGAGGACGGTCATGTTCAGCGTCCCGTCCTCTTCGAGACACCCCAAGCCGCCCAACGTGTCGAGCATCGGCCTGCCGAGTACCGCAGCGGCCACGTCCGGCGGGAATCTGTCGTGGCCGGCCGGAACGGGGGTGTGAGTCGTGAACACACACCTTTTACGGACGGCGTCGAGGTCAGCCTCCCCCACTCGGAGGACCCCGTCACCGAGCGCGCTGGTCGGGTCGGACGCCGCTGCGCGACGGGCGAGCAAGGCCACCGGCACGAGCGAGCCGTGTCCCTCGTTCAGGTGGTGGACCTTGATGTCTTGGTACCCGAGGGTGTCGAGCACGAGCGGACCACCGAGGCCCAGCACGGCCTCCTGGCGCAGCCGCTCGTACGGCTCGCTGGTGTACAGGCGGTCGGTGATCGTTCGGTCGTCGGGTGCGTTCTCCTCCACGTCGGTGTCGAGGAAGTGGACAGGCACCCCGTGACCGCCGATCCCCTCGACGATCGCACGCCACACTCGGATCTCGACTCGACGGCCGGCGACCACGACGCCGACCCGAACCGGCAGCTCCTCGAGCTGCGTCGAGGGCGACCACTCGACCGGCGCCTCGTGCTGCTCGCCGTCGACGATCGACTGGTCGAAGAACCCGTGGTCGTACAGCAACGTCACCGCGCCGAGCGGCAGTCCCCGGTCGGCCGCAGCCCGTATGTGGTCGCCCGCAAGCACCCCGAGCCCCCCGCTGAAGGTGGGCAGTCGGTCGTCGAGGGCGATTTCCATCGAGTAGTACGCGATCGTCACCGGAGCCAGATCTGCGCGGGTCACGGTTTTTGACGCTATCGGACCCGCGCGCGCTGGCACGGCGGGGTGACCACGTCGTCCCCGGCCGTCCCCGGCCGTTCCCGGTCGTTCTCGGGCTGTGGCGCCCACGCCGTTGCACCCGGCGCGGCGGGCGGGCTGGCCTAGGAACGGGCCCTGCATGCTCCGGAGTCCCTCGGTAGTGTCGCGGTCATCACGGACCGCACTGCAATGCTCGTTGCGAGCGCGCCAGCAACCCCCCAGTCTGGGACAGCCTCGACTGGACCGGAGGATGCTCCGCGCGCGGCGCCCGGGGCTCGGCCACTTCGGAGACGGCCGGTGCACCTGATCAGCACCGTCGTCGGAGTGGTCGGCGCGGTCGTCGTCGCCTCGCTCGTCTGGCTGACGGTGATCGTCAACTCGCACACCCAGTCGCGTCTCCTGCACATCCAAGCGGACGCGGCCGGCGCGGTGCTCGGAGGGGTGGTCCCGACCATCCGCACACCGCTTGCCACCGCGGCGGCGGTCGCGGAGACGAGCCGTGGCGACGTCGCCGACGTGAAGAGCTACATCGCGCCGGAGGTCGGGACGGGTTCGGGACACGCCTTCGTGTCGCTCTCGCTGTGGCGACTCTCCCCGAAAGGGCCTGTGCGGTTGCTGGCGCTGGGGAAGCCTTCCACGCTCGGAACGGACCCGAGGGCGCTCGAGTCGGTCTCGGACAAGATCCCCGGACCCGACGCGCTGGCGGTGGTCGACCTCATGACCCAGACACCGCCGCGCATCGGCTACGCCGTAGAGAGCATCGGAACGACGCCGCGCTACGTCGTCCTCGCGGAGGCCGGGACCCCTCCCCACCGCCGTGCCCTCCTGCCCGCTGCCTCGGCCTTTCACGACCTCGAGTTCGCCGTCTACCTCGGCGGTCGGCCGGTCGCGAGCCACCTGCTCGAAAGGACGACACCCCCGCCGTCGGGCAGCCCGATCGCTGCCGTGCGGGTCCCCTACGGCACGAGCTCCCTGTACTTCGTCGCGTCGGCGGAGCGGCCGCTCGGTGGCGGCGTGCTGCCCGTGCTGCCCTGGATCGTGGGTGCACTTGGCGCTGTCCTCGTGGTCGGCGCGGTGGTGATCGCCGAATGGCTGATGCGTCGGCGACGCACAGCCGAACACGTTGCCAGTGAGAACCTCCGCCTCTACGCCGAGCAGCGCTCCATCGCCAAGACCTTGCAGGACGCCCTCCTTCCGAAGCGTCTCCCGGTGGTGCCGGGGGTCGAGTTCGCCGCACGCTACGTCCCGGGCGACTCCTCGGCGGACGTCGGCGGCGACTGGTACGACGTCATCCGCTGCGACGACCATTCGTTCCTGTTCGCGATCGGTGACGTGTCGGGGCGCGGCATCCCCGCCGCGAACGTCATGGCCTCGTTGCACTACGCCATCCGTGCCTACGCAGCACAAGGTGACGACGCCGAGACGATCCTGCACAAGCTCACGGCGCTCGTTGATGTAGAACGCGACGGTCACTTCGCTACCGTCCTGCTCGGCCACGTCGACGTCCCCAAGCACCAGTTGACCCTGGTGAACGCCGGGCACCTGCCGCCGCTCGTCGTGTCCGGACACGACGCACGCTTCGTCGAGACGCAGCCGGGCACGCCCATCGGCGTCAAGCAGACCACTCGGTACGCGCCGATCACCGTGGAGGTCCCCCAGGGTGCGTCGATGCTCGCCTACACCGACGGCCTCATCGAGCGGCGGGGCGAGTCTCTCGACACAGGGCTCGACCGCTTGCGCGCCGCCGCGGTGGCGGGAGAGGACAGCCCCGAGGCGCTTCTCAACGCCGTGGTCTCCTCGGTCGCCGACGAGGCCGTGGTCGACGACGTCGCGCTGCTCGCCGTGCGCTGGACCGACTGACGCGAGCCCACCCTCAGCGCGACGCCGCCGCGAGCTGCGGTGCCACCTATCCGACTGCCGCTCAGCGCGCGACCGTGCCCTCAGCCTCGCCGTAGTCGTAGAAGCCCCGGCCGGCCTTCTTCCCGAGGAGTCCTGCGTCCACCATCCGTGCGAGGAGCGGCGGCGGTGCGTAGAGCGGCTCCTTGAACTCTTCGTACAACGAGTTGGCCACGGCCATCGTCGTGTCGAGGCCGATGAGGTCGGTGAGCGCGAGCGGTCCCATGGGGTGGGCGCAGCCCTTCACCATGCCGGTGTCGATGTCCTCGGGGGTCGCAAAGCCCGACTCCATCATCCGGATGGCCGACAACAGGTAGGGGATCAGAAGCGCGTTCACGATGAACCCCGCCCGGTCTTTGGACCGGATCGCCTTCTTGCCAAGTGCGTCGACGGCGAAGCCCTCGACACGGTCGACCGCGTCCGCGGAGCTGAGGAGGGACGCAACGACTTCGACGAGCGGCAGGACCGGCACCGGATTGAAGAAGTGGAGACCGACGACCTGCTCGGGGCGCTGGGTCGCCATCGCGAGCTTCATGATCGGGATGGAGGAGGTATTGGACGTGAGCAGGGCGTCGGGCGCCTCCACCACCTTGTCGACGGCCTCGAAGACGCGGACCTTCTCGGGCTCGGTCTCGACGACCGCCTCCACGACGAGCTCACGGTCCGCCAACGAGCCGACGTCGGTGCCGAGCTCGATGCGCCCCAGGGTCGCCTCGCCCTCCTCGTCGCTGAGCTTGCCGGCCGACACGGCACGTCGCAGCGACGATTCGATGCGGCTCCTCCCCCGCGCGAGCGCCCGGGGGTCGACCTCGACGACGGTCACCGACCGCCCAGCCCGTGCGCACACCTCGGCGATGCCCGAACCCATGAGGCCGCAGCCGACCACACCGACCCGCTGGATGTCCCCTACTCCCACGACGACCACCTCTCTGCGCGCGTCTCCACTCTTCTGCTTCGACGTCGAACGATCCTACCGGGGCCACCGGGCGCCCCGGGGTGGACGACGCGTGGAGTCATGACGGGACTGGGACGGCGGGACTGGGAGACGGGACTCAGACGACAGGACAGGGACGATAAGGTCCCGTCTCGACGACCGCACGCTCGAGTTCAAGGAGGTTCCGCCATGCCCGTCACGGGAGAGTACGAGCCGTCGCCGGCGCAGTGGGTGCGTGACCAGGTCGCGGAGTACGAGGGTTCGGGCGGGACGCGCGCCAACACGTTGCTCGACACCGGGCTGCCGATCGTCATCTTGACGACGCGGGGGGCGAGGACGGGAAAGGTCCGCAAGTTCGCGCTCATGCGCGTGGAGCACGACGGCGAGTACGCGCTCGTCGCCTCGAAGGGCGGCGCGCCCGACAACCCCAATTGGTACTGGAACATAAAGGCCGACCCCACTGCGCTCATGATCCAGGATGGTCCGGAGCCCTTCGACGCCGTGGCACGCGAGGTGAACGGCGAGGAAAAGAACGAGTGGTGGACGCGCGCGGTGGCGGCCTACCCGCCGTACGCGGAGTACCAGAAGCAGACGACGCGCCAGATCCCGGTCTTCGTGGCCCGCCACGCCGGGTCCGAGTGACCTCGCGCGGCGTCGAACAGCTGGCTGCGGAGGTCAACTGGTAGGATTCCTGCCAGTGGAGGGCTCGTCCATGGCTGCGGAGATGGCCGAGCAGCCCGAGCGTCTCGCCGCGCTCATCGCCCGTCGCGACGACGTGATCCGCAGGGTCGGGCCGCTGCTCGACGGCATCACGGGCACCGTGATCGTGGCGCGCGGGTCCTCCGATCACGCCGCGACGACGGGTCGCTACCTCCTCGAGATGGCGACTCGCCGGCCCGTCGCGTCCGCCTCGCCGAGCGTCCAGACCCTCTACCGGGCGGACGTCGACTTCTCCGGCTATCTCGTCGTCGGCGCGAGCCAGTCCGGCCGCACGCCTGAGATCGCCACGTATCTCGAGCGCGCCGCGGCGGCTGGCGCGCGGACGATCGCCCTCACCAACGACACTTCCAGCCCCCTCGCCGCTGTCGCTCATGCCGTGGTCGACCTCGGCGCGGGTGAGGAGCGTGCGGTGCCGGCGACCAAGACCGTCACTGCGGAGCTGGTGGGCTTCGCGCTGCTCGCGGCGGCGGCAGGCGCGGATCCTGGGGAGGCCGCGTGGGACGCGCTCCCCGGTCAGGCGGCCGGCGTGCTCGCTGATGCAGAGCCGATGAACGGGCTCGTCGGGTGGCTCGACGACGCCCGGCGCCTGGCAACGCTCGCACGCGGGCCGCTGTCAGGTGCGGCCGAAGAAACCGCTTTGAAACTCCAGGAGACGGTGTCGCTGCTGGCGACGGCGTTCTCCGCCGCCGACCTCCGTCACGGGCCCATCGCGCTCGCCTCCAGCGGCATCCGAGTGCTGGCCTTCGCCCACCCGGGGCCCGCCGTCGTCGACGTGGTCGACCTGTGCGGCGAGCTGAGGACCCGGGGAGCGGACGTCCGGCTGTTGGGCCCGGTCCCCGGCGCAGTCTGCGGCTGGGACTTGGCCGCGCCGGAGATGCTCGCACCGGTGCTCGCCGTGGTACGCGGCCAGCAGCTCGCGTACGGGCTCGCGATGCACAGGGGACTCGACCCGGACCGGCCGTTCGATCTCTTCAAGGTCACCGCGACGTGAGCGATGCCGCGCGGGCTGGCGCGGCCGCGGCGGGCGGGGATCTCCTCGGCTTCGCCGCCACATGCGTGCTTCTGCCCGGGGGCCCGCTCCGGGCCGCATTGATCTGGATCGACGTGGAAAGCGGGACGATCGTCTCGGTGTCGGAAGCCGACGGCGGCGGCTCGGCCGCGCCGCGCGGTCGAGTTGTGGCGCTCGGTGACAGGGTGCTCGCTCCCGGGTTCGTGGATGTGCACGTCCACGGCGGCAACGGACGGCAGGTGAACGCGTCGCACGCAGACGATGCTGAGGCAGCTGTCGGCGAGATCGCCGCGTTCCACGCACGCCACGGCACCACGTCGCTTGTCGTCACGACCGTCTCGGACAGCCCTGAACGGCTGCGCGCGAGCGTCGAAGGCGTCGCGCGTGCTGCACGCCACGTCGAGGCCGGCCCCGGGGGCGCGCACGGTGCGCCGCCGGGGGCGCGGGTCCTCGGCTGTCACCTGGAGGGCCCGTTCATCTCCCCGACCAGGGCAGGCGCGCAAGACCCCGCCCAGATCAGGCCGCCCGACCCCGACGAGCTCGCCCGCCTCTTGGAGCTCGGCGCCGGCACGGTCCGGATCGTCACGCTCGCCCCTGAGCTCGACGGGGCCGACGCACTCCTCGCCGAGTGCCTCAGCGCTGGGGCGGTCGTCTCCCTCGGCCACTCCGACGCCGACTACGGGTGCGCGCGCGCCGCTTTCGACGCGGGTGCCTCCCACGTGGCGCACCTCTTCGACGCGATGGCGCCGCTCCACCACCGCGCACCCGGCCTTGTCGGTGCGGCACTCTCCGACGACGAGGTGACCGTCGAGGTGATCTGTGACCTTCACCACGTCCATCCCGCGATCGTGAGGCTCGTCGCTTCAGCGGCGCCGGGTCGGATGGTCCTGGTCACCGACGCGACGGCGGCTGCGGGGATGCCGCCGGGACCGCTCGCACTCGGCAGGTTGGACGCGGTGCTCTCAGGGACGAAGGTAACGCTCGCGTCCGACCCCTGCACCCTCGCCGGCAGCGCGCTCACCATGGACCGGGCCGTCCGCCACGCCGCGCGGGAGGGCTGCGTCCCCCTGGAAAGTGCATTGCGAGCGGCGAGCGCCGTCCCTGCAGGTGTGGTGCGGCGCAACGTCGGGGCGGGCTGGGGCGAGAGGCTCGGAGGGCTGGGTGCGATCACTCCCGGGGCGCCTGCCGACCTCGTGGTGCTCGACCGGGAGCTCGACACGGTGGCGACCGTGGTCGCCGGCCGCGCGGTCTTCGACCCCTCCAAGCTGCTCTCGTGACCCGCCAGCCGCGCAGGCCCGGTGCCACGGCGCGCCCGCCGCTCGGCTACCCCTTGACCGCGCCCGCCGCGAGCCCCGCCACCACCTTGCGCTGCACGAGGATGAAGAGGAACACCACCGGCAAGGTGTAAAGGACGGATGCCGCCATGAGGCCGCTGTAGTCGGTGCCGCGGTTGGTCTCGAACGACTGAAGCCACACCGTGAGCGTGTAGCGCGTGTTCTGCTGCATGAACACGTACGCGAAGAGGTACTGGTTCCAGGCTTGGATGAAGGCGAAAATCGACGTCGCAACCATCCCAGGTGCGATGAGGGGCAGCAGCGCGCGACGGAATGCCCCCAGGCGGGAGCAGCCGTCGACCATCGCCGCGTCCTCGATGTCGGCGGGAACGGACTGGATGAAACCCCGGAGCATCCAGACGGTGAACGGCAGGACGAAGATCACGTAGGTTCCGGTCAGGCCCAGCAACTCGTTCAGCTGGTGCAGGGTCTGCAGCGTGAAGAACAGTGGGATGACGAGCGCCGCCTGCGGGACCGCTTGGATCGCCAGCAGGACGATCAGGTACGTCCGCCGCCCCTTGAAGTTGAACCTCGAGAGCGCGAGCGCCGCGAGGACCCCGACCACGAGCGAGATGGCGACGGTCGCGACCGACACGATCACGGTGTTGCCGACGTAGTCCCAGAAGAAGGGCTTGTGGATCGCATCGACGAAGCCCGCGATCGTCGGATGCAGCGGCGAGAAGTCCGGCGTCGGGGTGATGATGTCCCCCGTGGGTTTGAACGCGGTGAGGACCATCCAGTAGACGGGGAACAGGGTGATCACGAAGAAGACGATCGCCACGACGTTGAGCGCGGTCGTACCCGCGATCTCCCGCCTCGAACGCCGCTGCTTCCCCTCGTGAAGTGGCGACGTGCGCGGCGCGGTTGGCGCGGGGACGACCGGAAGCGCCCAGCGGCTGTCCGGGGTGAGGACGCTCATCGGACCTCACCGCTTCGGACGAGGATGCGGACGTAGTAGAAGGACATGATCGCAACCAGGATCATGGACACGACGGACGCTGCCGCGCCAAGTCCGAACTGGCTGCCGGTGAACGCCGTCACGTACGACCAGATCCCGATCGTCTCGGTGCCGCCGTTCGGCCCGCCCTGGGTGAGCACCCAGATCTGGGTGAAGACGTTGAAGTCCCAGACCACCGACAGGATCACCAGCAACCCGATGATCGGAGAGAGCATCGGCACGGTCACCCGTCGGAACAGCTCCCACGCCCCCGCTCCGTCCACCTTGGCGGCCTCGTAGAGCTCTTGGGGCACCTGGGTGAGCCCCGCGTACAAGCTCAACGCGACGAACGGGACCGCCTGCCAGACGATCATCATCGTGATGACGACGAACGCGAGCAGGGCGTTCTGCCCGGTCCAGTCGAAGCTCTGCAATGTGCCGAGGTGTAGCTCGGTCAGGATCCAGTCGACGACGCCGTACTGGCTGGCGAAGAGCCACTGCCAGACGATCGCGGCACTGATCGGCGGCATCGCCCATGCGAGCACCAGCGCGATCGAAAGGCCGCCCCGCACGACCTTGCTCAACCGTCCGAGCATCAGGGCCACGGCCATGCCCACGACCATGGTGCCAACCACGCACGCACCGGTGAAGAGCACCGTGCGGAGCACCGAGTCCCAGAAGGACGTACTCGTAAAGATCGTCTTGTAGTTGTCGACCCCGTTCCAGATCGTCTTGTGGCTGAAGAGCTGGGCCAGGTCGAAGACCTGGAACGACGTCTCGAACAGCCGGACGATGGGATAGCCGACCAGCAGGACGACGAGCACGGCCGACGGCGCCAGCAGCCAGTAGGGCATCCAGTCGAAGCGCGTCCTCAGGCGGCCGACCGGACCGCGGCGGGCCGGACCGTGGTCGCCAGGGCTGGGATCTATGGGCCGGCCGCGGCGAGCCGAAGCCCCGGTGAGAGGCTTCGGCTCGATCGCGACCATGGGGTCCAGTATCCCTGCTGTCCGGGACCCGGCGGCGGTGTTCGTTCGACTCAGGGCCCGTCCCGGCTCAGGGCTGCCGGCTCAGGGCTGCTCGTTCAGGATTGTGTCGAGGTAGCTGTCGAACTGCTTGGCGATCGCTTGGACCTGGCTCGTCGAGGAAGCCTGGGCGATGTTCGAGAAGAAGCTGGTGATCTGGTTCCCACCTGTCACCACCGCCCAACCAGGTGCTGCCGGCGTGCCATAGCTGCTTGCCGCGGCCTGGAGGTAGGTCTTCATGATCGGACTGGTGACACCAAGGCCCGAAAGGCTCGTGTTGTTCGGGATCAGGTTGTCGTCCTTGTACATGAGCGTCTGGAACTTGTTGCTCGTCATGAGCTCCACCCAGTCCTCCGCCAGGGTCCGGTTCGGGCTGTTCTTGGGCACCGCGATGTCCGACCCGCCGAGGAAGACCGGTGCCGGACCACCCTTGTAGCTCGGGAAGACGAACTCGCCGATGTGGCCCTTCAGCTTCGGATTGTCCTTCTCGATGGCCGCGACCTCCCAGTCACCCCCGACGATCATCGCCGCCTGTGTCTTGGCGAAGACTGCGTCCTGTGTGGGCGTTGTGGTGTTGGCGGTGCGCGATGCCGGCGTCGACAGCGTGTTCTGCAGGGTGCGGAATTCATCGAGCCCTGCGAGGCTCTTCGGGCTCGCCAAGTCTCCGTACCACTTCCCGCCCTTGTAGTAGGCGATGGACCCTCCGTGGTCCCAGACCATGGTCACGGCTGCGTACCAGTACTTCCCGGGGAAGTACAGGGCGGAGAAGTCCTTCGTGGACTTGAAATGCTGGTCCAGCGCCTTGCCGTCCGTGAGCAGCTGGCTCTCGCTCGTCGGCGCCGAGGTGATCCCGGCCGCCTTGAACATGTTCTCGTTGTACAGCACGACACGGTCGCCGGCGAGCAGCGGAATGCCGTACAGACCACCCTTGTACTGGGCCGGCTGCAGCAGCCCTCCGAGCCACTTCCCCGATCCGATGGCGATCTTGCTCGCGATGGACTTCAGGTTCACCAACCCGCCGGAGGACGCGTACTCGGGCACATCGGTGTTCCCGATCTCCGTGGCGTCGGGAGGTGAGCTGCTGGCGAGGGCGGTGTCGAGCTTTGTCGTGATCCCCGACCACTGCTGGATCTCGACGTTCACGGTCACGCCCGGATGCTGCGCCTCGAACGCCTTGTTGACCGCACCGTAGACCTTGGCTGTGATCTCACCGGTCATCAGCCAGATGGTCAGCGTCTTCGTGCCCGCCGACGCGAT
>JASHYA010000307.1 GCA_030043315.1 Acidimicrobiales bacterium | reverse complement strand
CTCGGGAGCTCGGTCCGCCACCTCGGCCACGACGGCCGGCTCAGCGAGCACCGCCTCACCGAGGGGGTGCGTCGCCTCGGCGACCAGCTCGTCTACGACGGTGGGCAGCCGAGGCTCAGCGACGAGTGGACGACGAACGACGACCGGGGAACGGGCCCGTAACCAACGCCGGCAGCCCCGGGCAGCACCGAGTGGTGCTCAACGGTGCCTTGGCGACAACCCGACCGCTCGGACGGCCTTGTTGATCTGCCGGTTCCCCTCCCGGTAGATCATCCGGCGCGCGTAGCGCTCCGCCTCTCCCTCGGCACCACCAGAGAGGCCGCCGCGCCGGTACCCGTGCTCGAACGCCTCGACGTTCCCGAGATCTCGCGCGAAGCGGTACAGCTGCGACCTCGTCGTGCTCATCGTGCCGCCTCCTTCGCCTGCCGGTCCGCCAGCACCAACCGTTCGACGATCGCCCGAAGTTCGTCAGGGTCTTCGGTCGCCTCCATGCGCGCGAGCGTCTCGGGCGGTACGAGCACCGAACCCATGCCTCCGTCTTCATGGCCCATTCGCCACGTGAGCCACGCCTCCCCGTCGGGATCGTCGCCGTCTTCCTCGACGGCGTTGATGAGAGCCACGAGCTCGATCTCGCCCTCGGGCGTCACGTCGTATTCGATCGCAAGTGGCATCGCCCCTCCTCTCGTCGCCTGCCCGAAGCACCATACCGTTGTCAGTCCGCGCGACGCCGGGTCGGGTCGGGAGCGGTCTCGTCACGTCGACGTACTCGACGTAGCGGGGTCAGGGCAGCACCAAGTGGGTGTCGCCGAATTCGTGCCACAGGTAGCCCTCGGCGAGCGCAGCCTCGTACGAGGCTTCGAGCAGCGGACGGCCCGCAACCGCTTCGAGCATCAACAGGTGCGACGCCGCCGGCTCGTGCCATCCGGTGAGAAGGCCGTCCACGACGGCGACCCCGACCTCGGGCGTGATGACGACGTCGGTCCATCCGTCGAGTGCATGCACCGACCCGGTGCCTGGGTCGTAGGCCGACTCGACGGCGCGCACCACCGTGGTGCCGATCGCGACGACCCGCCGCCCCATCGCCTTTGCAAGGTTGACCCTCGCTGCGGTCGCCACCGGCACCTTCACGCGTTCGGGGAACGGGCGTTCGCCCGCCTCGAGCGATGCCACGCCGGTGTGCAACAGGATCGGAGAGACCCCGACACCCTTCGCGACGAGGCGGGTGATCATGTCGGTCGTGAAGGGACGGCCTGCGCTCGGCATCTCCGCGCTCCCCGGCTCCGTCACGTAGACGGTCTGGTAGGTCGAGGTCGGCCATGGCCTGTCGACGTAGCCATAGCGGATCGGCCGGCCGTGGGCTGCCAGCCATCGCGTGAGCGGCTCAGTCGTGCACACCTGGGCGACCCAGAGTCTGCGGCTCTCCAGGTACTCCTCAAGGAGCTCGACGGCTCCGCCTCCCACGAGGACGATCCTCTTCGGGGGCTCCTCGCCGCGCCGCCAGGGTTCGCTCCCCCGCGACGAGGGACGCCGCGGCTCGACGGCCCATAGTCCCGGGCCGAGCTCCGTGGAGAAGTGGACCACGACGCTACGTCCCGTCTCGTCGGTTCCGTCCGCCGCGGCGGCCAGCGTCCCCGACGTGTTGACGACGACGAGGTCTCCCTCCTCGAGGAACGACGCGAGCAGCGAGAACGTCGAGTGCACGAGCCGACCCTCACCGCGGTACGCGACGAGCATCCGCACCGCGTCACGAGCGGTCCCGCGGGCTTCTGGGGGTTCCGTCGCCTCCAGCGCGGCCGGGAGCGAGAACGACAAGGCGGTCGTCACGGCGCGTCGCCCCCTTCTGCCGGCACCAGGTCACGGAGGACGACGCGCCCGCTCGGTGGCCTGCGGTCGAGAAGCTCGAGGAACGCCGGCACGACCGTCTCAGGCAGCGGTCGGTCGCTGATGTCCTCCCCGGGGAAAGCCGCCTGGTGCATGCCGGTGCGCATGTCGCCCGGGTCCGTCCACCACACGGCGACGCTGGGCTCCTCCACCGAGAGCACGCGGCTCCACTGCTCGAGTGCCGCCTTCGAGGCGCCGTAACCGCCCCATCCCGCGTACCCTTCGACGGCCGCGTCCGACGTCACGTTCACCACCGCTCCCAGGTGCACGCGCAACAGCGGAAGTGCCGATTGGGTCAGTGCGAGAGGGGCGATCACGTTCGTCTCGAGCAGTCCGCGCAGATCGTCCAGCGGGTAGCCCTCGAGGTTCGGCAGTGGCGTCGCACCGAGCGAGCTGGCGTTGTTCACCAACAGGTCGAGACCGCCGCGTCGGCGGGCCTCTTCGACCAGCGCCGTCCGGTGCACCGGGTCGTTCACGTCCCCGGGGATGGCCACGGCCCCGGTCGTGTGCACGGCGGCTTGCAACGTCCGGCCGACGCGGCCGTCGATGAACACGGTCCATCCCCTTCCGACGAGTGCGGCGGCGACGGCCTTCCCGAACCCCTGGGACCCTCCGGTCACGATGGCGATGTGCGGCATGCCGACATCGTACGAAATGAAGTTAACTTTAAGTCAAGGCTTTGCGAGGCTGGACTGCAGGTATCGGCCCGGGCCTCGCTACGAGTGGTCGCCCGCGACGTCCCCCGCAGCGCTCACGATCGAGTCGACGGCCGCGGGCAGCGACACCGCGGTCGTGTCGATGACGAGCTGGTACAGACGGGCCTCCGCGGGGTCGTGCCCGTAGAGGTGGTGGGTGTACGCCGAGCGGGCACCGTCGGTCCGTCGGAGCTGCGCCCGGGCGGTGTCCTCGTCGATGCCGAGACGCTCTGCGGCGCGCTCCACGCGAAGGTTCGCAGGACCGTCGAGGCGGACGTGGAGGGCTCCGGGGAAGTCGTGGAGCACGATCGCGCCCGCCCGTCCGAGGATCACCCCTCCCCGATCCGACGCGATGTCCCACAAGACCTTCTCGGTCGCCTGCCGGTACGCCTCCTCGTCGTCGTCGGTCGGGCGCGTCTGCAGCCCGGAGCTCCCGAACGAGACCGGCGTGCCGATCAGGTTGATGAGGGACCTCGCCACGGTCCCCTGGACATGCTCGTCGTGCGCGACGGCGCCGTCGGTGGGGACGCCGAGCGTCTCCGCGACACGAAGTGGAACGGCCCTGTCGACGAAGGGGATGCCGAGGCGCGCGGCGACCGCCTGGCCCACTTCGGTACCGCCGGAGCCGTAGGACGCCGAGATAGTGACGACACGCGTCGGCTCGTGGCCGTCTTCGTCGATCGCGATGTCTGTGCGGGTGACGCGTCCGCGCGCGGCCGCCGCGACCCTTGCGATCGCCCCCGATGGACCGGTCGGTGCACCGACCCCGTCAGCCTTCACCACCGCGAGCTCGGTGACCTTCGAGCCCCGCAGCCACGACGCGAGCGCGGCGATCACGCACATGCCGAGCGCGAAGGAGAAGACGATCGTGAGGCCGTGATGGAAGGGGGCCGAGATGATGTCCGCGAAGAACGAGTGCCCCGTCACGTACGCACGGTGCGCGGGGGATAGCGACGCGAGCTCCGGTCCGAGCAGGCTGCTCATGGGGTTGTAACCCAAGAAGGCGGCGAACAGCACCGAGACGGGCGGCAGTGCCGCGATCTTGGAGGCGGCAGAAACCGAGAGGCCTTGGGCGGTGAGCCCGCTGGACAGCGCCGTCGGGAGCGTGCTCGACAACCCCACCACCATGATCGTGAAGAAGAGGCCGATCGAGACGGTCATCCCTGCGTTCTGGAACGTCGCGCGCATACCCGACGCCACTCCTCTGCGGTTGGGCGGCACCGCGTTCATGATGCCGGCCGTGTTCGGTGCGGCGAACAGACCCATCGCGAGGCCGTTGCCGAGCAGGAGCAGCGCGAACCATACGTAACCGAAGTTGGTCGGCAACAGCATGAGCAGTCCGAAGGTGATAGCCGCGGCGATCATGCCCCCCGTCGCGAACGGACGCGCGCCGAACTGGTCCGAGAGGTAGCCCGACACCGGACCGGCGACGAGGAAGCCCGCCGTGAGCGGCAGCATGTAGATCCCGGCCCACAGGGGGGTGGACGTGAAGCTGTAGCCGTGGAGCGGGAGCCAGATTCCCTGGAGCCAGATGATGAGCATGAACATCAGACCACCCCGGCCGACCGACGCGAGCAGGCTCGCCAGGTTGCCGAAGGCGAAGGCGCGGATCTTGAACAGGCTGACGTCGAACATCGGGTCGGTCACCTTCGTCTCGACGATGGCGAACACGACGAGGAGCGCGACCCCACCGATCAGGAGCCCGAGAACGAGCGGGCTCTGCCAGCCCATGGTCGACCCCCCGTAGGGTTGCAGTGCGTAGGTGATCCCCACGAGGATCGCCACCAGCCCGACACCGAAGAGCACGTTGCCCGGCACGTCGAGCCGTCCACCCTCGCCGCGCTGCACCTCTTCGAGCTTCAGGTAGGCCCAGACCGTGCCGAAGAGACCGATCGGGACCGACACGTAGAAGATCAGGTGCCAGTCGACGACGGCGAGGAGACCGCCGGCGACCAGTCCGATGAACGATCCCGCGATGCCTGCCACGGTGTTGACGCCGAGCGCCATCCCTCGCTCTTCGGGCGGGAAGGCGTCGGTCAGGATCGCAGCCGAGTTGGCCATCAGCATGGCGCCCCCGACTCCCTGCACGATCCGCATGGCGATGAGGTACAAGGCCGCGGGAGTGCCGTAGAAGTAGGTCAACGACGCCGCCAGCGAACCGACCGTGAAGACGGCGAACCCGAGGTTGTACATCTTGACGCGGCCGAACATGTCTCCGATCCGCCCGAAGGTCACCACGAGCACGGCGGTCACGACCATGTACCCCATCAGCATCCACAGGAGGTAGTTGGTGTTGGACGAGACGAGAGGGTCGATGCGGATACCCCGGAAGATGGCTGGCAGCGAGATGAGGACGATGGACGAGTCGACGGTGGCCATGAGGACGCCGATCGTCGTGTTGGATAGGGCGATCCACTTGTACCCTTCGGACCGGTCACCCCGCGGCGGGGCGATCGCGCCCGCCTGTCGCAGCGCGCTCATCGCGCGAGCTCCAGCGTGAGGTCCCCGGCCACCGGGCTCACGCCGTGCGGCGCGGTACCGGCCAGCGTCTCCATCACGTCGAGCAGGGCGTCCAGCTGTTCGTCGCGCAGCCGGCTGAAGAGCGAGGCGGCCGACCGGCGCTGGGCCGAGCGGAACTGCCGTGCGATCGCTCGCCCCCGATCCGTCGGCACGAGTCGCACCACGCGCTTGTCGTGTGGGTCGGCGACCCTCGTAGCGAGCCCACGCGCCGCGAGACGGTCCGCGAGAACCGTCGCGGTGGGCGCCATGACCTGCATCGCGTCCGCGAGCTCACGCATCGTGAGACCGCCGTCCTCGAGCTGCACGAGGGCCCGCAGCTGATGCGTCGTCACCGAGGACAGCTCTCCTCGCACTTCGTCGGGGACGGCGCTCGCCAGTTGCGCCCAGACGACGGGCTGCAGCTCGAGAAACCGCTCGAGCTTGCCCCGCCGGGACCGTGGTATGCGCACGTCGCTCCTCCGTCTCTCACGATGCCGTTCGCCCGTCACGTTCGCCCGGGATTTGATTAGGTAGTCTAACTATCACCTGACCGTCGCCTGGACGACCATGGCCGGGACGACGGCCCCGCCGCACGAGATCCGCAAGCCGGTGCCCGGGCGAGCTCCCTCCCGCTTCGAGGACGGCCGGTCGGCGTCGTCAGTGACCCGGGGCCCCGCCGAGCTCCAGGCGGTAGGCGAGCAGTGGAACCTCCGGTACGGGAGCCCAGTCGCGTTCGGGGTACCGCACGAATCCGGCGTGTTCGTAGAGTCGCCGTGCCGCGGTCATCCACTGGGTGGTGTGGAGCATGAGGGCGACCTGGCCCATCGCCTGCGCCCGTCGGACGCATGCGTCCAAGAGCGACCGGCCGATCCCGCGCTGCTGGGCGTCGGGCCGTACCGCCAGCATCCGGATGCCGGACTCACCCGCCTCGAGCAGCTCGGACCAGGGTGACGACATGTCGGGGACGAACGTCACGCATCCGACGATCTCCTCTCGACCATGCTCCACCGTCGGATCCACCGCGACGAGGACCTCTGCCTCGGTCGACCGGCGCGCGACGTCGGCGAGCAAGGTCGCGTAGTCACCGGAGAGGTGCGCGCCCGGAAGTGCGCGGTACGCGGCGACGACGAGCTGCCCGGCCTCCTCGTGCTCATCAGGGCGTACCGGACGGACCAACATCGCGGCGACCCTACATCCGAAGCCGGATTCCGGCGCTCGTCGTCCTCGCAGTCGCGCGGCCGCCCTCGGTGCCGCCGTCGCCGCACGCGTGCATGGCCGTCCGCCGATAGCGTCGCAGCTCGCATGGTGCGCGAGATCGTCGTACTCGGGTCGGCAAGCCAGGCCCCGACGCGCACGAGGAACCACAACGGGTACTTCCTCCGCTGGGATGACGAGGGGGTGCTCTTCGACCCGGGCGAGGGCACCCAGCGTCAGATGCTCTTCGCCGGCGTCGCGGCCTCATCGGTGACGAGGATCTGCATCACGCACTTCCACGGCGACCACTGTCTCGGGCTGCCAGGCGTGCTCCAGCGACTTTCGCTCGACCGGGTGGCTCGCCCCGTGCCTGTTGCGTTCCCAGCGTCCGGTGACGTGTACATCGACCGGCTACGGCACGCGTCCTCCTTCTACGACCGCCTCGACCTTCGCCTGCAGCCCGTCCATGCCGGGCTCTCCGACGAGGAGCCCGTCACGGTGGAGGACGTGGGCCGATGGACGCTCCGGGCGGCAGCCCTCCGCCACTCCGTCGAGACCGTCGGGTGGCGGATGGAGGAGCACAACGGCCGGACGATGCTTCCCGAGCGTCTGGCCGAGGCGGGAGTCGCAGGGCCGGATGTCGGACGGCTCCAGCTCGAGGGGGCGATCACCGTCGAAGGACGGCGGGTCACGCTCGACGAGATGAGCGTCGAACGCCGAGGACAGGTCGTCGCGTTCGTGATGGACACGGGGTGGTGCGACGGCGCGCTCGCGCTCGCCGAGGGCGCCGACCTGCTCGTCTGTGAGGCGACGTTCGCGTCCGCAGAGGCGGACCTCGCGGCCGCGTACGGCCACCTCACTGCGGCCGAGGCCGGGCGGCTCGCCGCCGAGGCGGGGGCACGGCGACTCCTCCTCACGCACTTCTCTCAGCGGTACCCGGACGTCGGCCCCCTCGTGGATGAGGCCGCATCCAGCTTCTCCGGAGAGGTGGTCGCCGCGGCCGACCTCGCCCGGGTGGCCGTCCCGCCACGCCGGACGGGGTGAACGCGAGAACGACGGCGCCGCGGCCGATCAGTCGTCGTCCCCGGTCGCGTCACGCCCCTCGTCGCCCGCGACCGGTGTCTCCTCGACGAAGCTCCAGCCGCCGGGCGCCGACGCGTGCCAGTCGACGCGGGGTCGCCAGGGCACGCCGGACACGGTGACCGCCCCACAACGACAAGCCACCGATTCCCACGGGTGGGCAGTCCAGACGACGTCGAAGCAGCGCGCACAATGGACGCGCGCGGGCGCACGATCAGCTGGCACGTGCAACCGCGTCGACGGTCTCGCGCACCGGCGCGCAAAGTCCGCGCGCCGGCAAGATGATGTCGTCGACGACCCCGTACGCCTTCGCCTCCTGCGCGGTCATGAAGTAGTCGCGGTCGATGTCGTGCTCCACCTTCTCGAGCGACTGGCCAGTGTGGAAGGCGATGATCTCGGCCATGCGCCGGGTGGTCGCCATGACCTCACGGAGGTGGATCTCCATGTCCCGCGGCGCTCCACGCGTTCCTGCGGTCCCCTGGTGGATCATCACCCGCGAGTTCGGCAGCGCGTAGCGCTTTCCCGGCGCGCCACCGCAGAGGATCATCGCGGCGGCCGACATGCCCATGCCGACGCAGATCGTCGACACGTCGCAGCTCACGTGCTGCATCACGTCGTAGATCGCCATGCCCGCGTAGGACAGGCCTCCCGGTGAATTGATGTACAAGAAGATGTCCTTGTCGGGGTCGCTTGCTGCGAGGTACAGGATCTCGGCCACGAGCAGGTTCGCGATCTGGTCGTCGACCTCCTGACCGAGGAAGACGATGCGGTCCTTCAGGAGGAGCGAGTAGATGTCGAAGGCGCGCTCGCCGCGTGCCGTCTGGTCGAACACCGTCGGGATGACGGCGCGGGGGGCGTCACTGGTCACGGGGAGCTCCTCGAAGTCGGGATTATCTCGTTTTTGAGATATCATAGACGAGATGCCTCCGACACCGGCTCCGACACCGGCTCCGACACCGGCTCCGCCCCCGCCCGAGCGACGCCACGGCCCACTGCTCCCGGGCTTCAAGGAGATCGCGGAGCGCCGGAAGGCGCTCGCCGAGGACCTCGTCGCACGACGGATCTCCCTCGGCCTCAGCCAGACCCAGGTCGCCGCCCGGATGGGTACGTCCCAGTCGGCGGTCGCCAGGGTCGAGGCGGGTGGCTCCGACGTCCGACTCTCGACGATCGAGCGCTACGCCGCGGCCGTCGGCCACGTGGTCGAGTGGTCGCTCGGAGACCCGGAGAACCGAAACCCCCGGAGCGGCGAGCCGGAGACGACCGGGGAACCTGCGTGATGTCCCCCCGACCAGGATCCGGGCCCGAGGGTGCCGAGCGGGCCGAGCTCCGGGCACGCCCCGGCAGCGGGCTCTTCGATGACGTCCGGCGGTCGCTCCTCGCCCGCCGCATCGTGCTGGTCCACGGCCTCGTCGACGACGCCTTCGCCGCGGAGACGGCGGCGACGCTCATGATGCTCGACGCCACGGGCGACGACCGGATCCTGCTCCGCCTGACCGGTGTCGACGCGTCCGTCCAGCAGGGACTCGTGCTCATGGACGTGATCTCGGTGCTCGGCGTGCCGGTCGACCTCGCCGCCGCGGGGACCGTCGCGGGTGGCGCGGTGGGGGTCTTCGCCGTGGGACGCCACCGAACGCTCGCTGCCCACGCCACGCTGCACCTGCGCGAGCCAGATGGCGCCGTCGCGGGCCGCGCCACCGAGATCGAACGTGCCGTCGCCGCCGAAGCGGCGCAACGAGACCGGTTCTTCGCGCGGCTCGCCGAGTGCACCGGTCGCCCGCACGAGATCGTCCAGCAGGACTGGCGTGTGGCCCCCTACCTCGAGCCGGTCGACGCCGTGGCGCTCGGGTACGCCGACGACGTCGGGTAGCCGCACGCCGTTCGCACGCCGTTCGCACGCCGCCCGGCAGGCCCTAGCATGCGCCGGTGCTGAACACCGTGGAGACGAGCGAGATCCGGTCACTGGCCAAGCTGGACGACGACGCCATCGGGCGTGACGCGGTCTCCCGCGTGCTCCCGCTCATTCGGCACCATGTGAGGACCACGCCCGTCGTCCGCATCGACCGCGCCGAGCTCGGGCTCGATCCCGGCCCCCTCGTGTTGAAGCTCGAGCAGCT